>CACXFW010000311.1 GCA_902767065.1 uncultured Lachnospiraceae bacterium
AGCGCGTTTCCGTTGTAGATGCTGTTGATGATCAGGTCCACGTCAATTGCCATGCAGATTGCCTTGCGGACGTTGACATCCTTCAGATACTCCTGGTTTTCGTTAAATGTCAGATAGGTCATTCCGGCGTTCGGCGTGCTCACAATCTGATCCTCATACATGGTCTTGTAGGTAGATTCCACGATGATGCTGTCCAGGCGCTTCAGGTCGATCATGTCAAGCTCACCGTTCTGGAACATCAGGTTCTGGGTGCTGACGTCCGGAATCACGCTGACGATCAGCTTCTTCACCGTCGGTTCCTCTCCGCGGTACTTCGGATTGTACTCCAGGGTGTAATGGTCATTCGCCTTCCATTCCGTCACGATATAGGGGCCGCTTCCGATGGTATCCGCCGGATCTTCTCCGAAGTGCTTCACACTCTCGGTGGTCTCCTTGTCCACGATCGACATGGCTGCCGAAGAGAGCTCGGCGATAAATCCGGCATTCGGCTGCGTCAGGGTCACGGAGAAATGGGTATCATCCGTGATCTGGAATCCTTCGAGGGAATCCGCGCTGCCGTCTATGACCGCTTCGGCCCCAAGCACCTCCGATGGGATATCCATGTTCTGCTCACCCGTCTTCAGCAGGCGCTCAAAGGAATACTGTACGTCCGATGCGGTCAGGGGGCTGTCATTGGAGAAGGTAACCCCGTCCTCCAGCGTGAAATCATAGGTCAGGCCGTCATCGCTCACCTTATAATCGGTGCAGAGGTTTCCGACGACCTGCGCCGTGCCGTCAATTTTCCTGGTCTCGAACAGGCGGTCAAATACATTCATCGGAATCAGGTAGTCATCCGTCGTCTTTGCGACATCCATCGTTGTAATGTCGTACTGAATCGCAGTACGCAGAAGCCCGTCCTCCGCCGGTACCGCCATCACGGCAGATGCTCCCTGCAGCGCCATCCCTGCGGCCAGCACGGCCGCGATTGTCATGGTGTTCTTTCTCATTTTTTTCCTCCTGTGATCAATTCTTTGTCTGCTTTCCTCCCGGGATCACTTTTCTGTCCGCTTTCTTCCCGGAATCACTTTTCTGTCCGCTTTCTTCCTGGAATCATAAGAACCTGTCAGCGGTTCCTGAAACGTCCTTTGTTCATCCTGCCGGTCTTCCGCTGACAAAACGCAGCGCATCATTCGTTCTTCTTCCATCCGGATTGAATCTTCTCCTTCAGCTGGTCGAAGCTTCTTAATCCGCTGAGAGTATCGTAGGCCTCCACGCAGGAAGCGCCGGTCCCGGCGGAAAGATGCATGCACATCTCAGGATCATACCCGTCCAGGACCGCCTTCAGAAAGGCGGCTATGCTGGTATCTCCTGCGCCGGTCCCGGAAAGGACCTTCTCCGGAACATAGCTTTTCTCAAAGAAGTCCTGATCCGCCCACCTGGCGCTGTTAAGCTCCACTGCGGGGCTGATCCTCTCCAGGGACCTTCTGTCCGCCGTTCTCAGATACATGCCCGATGCGCCGCATTTCAGAAGGAGCACCCTGCAGCCGAGCGCCATGCATTCCTCCGCAAGCGGCCGGATGTCCCGGTCCACATTCAGGATTGTGGTCACATCCCGTCCCGCTGCCCGCTCCTTCCACGCGTCAAAAAGGTTCCGGTCCAGCATCCAGCACAGCTCCTCGATGCTCGGGCAGAAAAAATCCACCAGAGGCAGCGCGCGGACAAGGATCGCCCTCCAGTCCTGGGCTCCCGCGCCGGAGTTCGGATCCACCGCCGCCAGATCAAGGCTGGTCGCAAGGTTCGCCTGCCTTGCGCCGGACAGGATCTTCACAAGCTCCTCGCCATCATTCTCCCAGGTTTTCTTCATGATGGGCGGATACCCGAAATGAAACAGCGCCGCGCCTTTCACCTTCTCCCAGGGAATGTCCTTAGCGCAGAACGTGTCATTTGCCCCGGGATGATGCAGGAAGATCCGGTCGATTCCGGGAATCGCAATCACTACCGTATAGCTGGTCGCGTCATGCTCCTGAACGATCAGTTCCTCCGCTGCCCCATATCTGCGGTATTCGTTCAGGATCAGCTCGCCGAAATCATCCTTCCCGATCTTTCCCATCAGGGAGACGTCCGCTCCAAGCACCTTCAGCCCCAGCCCCGTATTCGATACGCACCCGCCTGCAGACACAGACGCCTTCCCGACCTGTATGAGCTTTCCGGGCATCAGGAATTCCTCAATCCTGACATTTCCCGGATCCGTAATCGCGGGCGTAATATCGATGCAGACATGTCCTGCGCAAATGATCCTTTTTCCACTCATTACCGCTTCTCCCTTACATTTTGCCTTGCGCTTCTCCTTACATTTCGCTCTGCTCTTCACCTTGCGTTTTCATTGGATTCCCTGATTCCGGGCAGAATTTATTATAACATGATTTTCTGTGTGATGAAATCATGCATTTGTTACAGGTCACACCCCGGCCGGCCCCGCGCAGCAGCCACAGGGATCTGACCGGGGCGTGGTCTGGCCGGGGCGTGACCTGTAACAGGGTGTGACTTGTAACCATGCGGCATTATCTGATAGAATAAGAACTGGCCCATTCAGAAAAGAGAAAACACGAGAGTTTAAGAGACCGCAGAAGAAGCATAGCAGGGGGATGCAGCCAGATACCGTTCGAAAGGACGAAGTAGTATCGATTACGGTATCGGCGTCCGAACGGATATTGCCAGAAATAAACTGTTGTTTATAGAGGAGTCATGGCAGTGAGAGTGAACAGTTCATCACAGCACATCGCAGATTCGCCTGAGAGCGGCACCTTGCAGGGTGAGCGCCGGATCGGCATCATATACATGGAAGAAAGCGGCCGCGGGCTGACACATCCCTTCTTCTCTCTGATCCTCGACGCGTTCAAGAAGGAAGCAGAGTCCCGGGGATGTGAGATTACATTTCTCAACACCGGCATTCCCGGCAGCGGGATGAAATGGTCTGATTACTGCCGGCTCAGCGGGATTGACGGGGTCTGCGTGGTCTGCGGAAATTTCGATTCCCAGGATATGAAAGATCTGGCCTCCAGCGGCCTTCCCTGCGTGACGATCGATCACATGTATAAGCGCGTGTGCGCCGTGCTGTCGGACAATGAGACCGGTGTCAGGGAGCTGGTGGAATACGCAATCTCGAAGGGGCACCGGCGTATCGCATTTATTCACGGGCACAATAACTCGATTGTAACCCGGGCCCGTATCTCACAGTTTCGCAATACGATGTCCGTCCACTCCCTTCCGGTTCCGCCGGAATATATCCAGGATGGAAAGTATGACGATATTAAGCTGACAAGAAAACTCGTTACGAACCTTCTGACCCTGCCCGAGCGCCCCACCTTTATTCTTCTGCCGGACGACATTTCCTACCTTGGCGCACAGGATGCGGCACGGGAGTGTTCCCTCAGCATTCCCGGGGATATCTCCTTCGCAGGGTATGACGGGATTCCGCTCACGCAGGCGCTTACTCCGAAGCTGACCACCATCCGTCAGGATACCGACCAGATCGGGCGTCTGGCCGCCACGCGGATCATCGACCTGATTGATCATCCTTCCACCGCAACCCGGATGCCTGCGATCCTGCCGGTCAGGTTCATGGAAGGCGGAACAGTCGGGACCGTCTGAGAACCCGAAGATGAATACTCATCATGAATGGCTCATTTTTCCGATTACAGCTATGATCTGATCCGAAACCGAAAGCAGATAGGGATTATTCAGAAGCAGCCAATGCAGATTGCGCTGGATTAGGAGAGATTATGAGTTTCTTTGACCTGCTGACTTTGTTCGGCGGACTTGCGATGTTCCTCTACGGCATGCGCCTGATGGGGGACGGCCTGAAAGAAAGCTCTTCCGGTGCTTTGAAGACCGCAATGGAGCACGTGACCAACAACCAGTTCAAGGCATTTCTGCTTGGGCTTGGTGTCACGGCACTCATTCAGTCTTCTACAGCTACCATCGTCATTACATCGGGACTTGTCGCGGCGGGAATCCTTTCCCTCCATCAGTCACTGGGCATCATCGTCGGGGCCAATGTCGGAACGACCGTGACCGGCCAGATCATCCGTCTTCTCGATATGGATGCATCCGGCGGATCGTGGCTACAGATCTTCAAGCCCTCATCGCTGGCGCCGATTGCGCTGATTCTCGGGATCATCCTCATCATGGGGACGAACTACAAGAATTCCCGTACTTTCGGAAACATCGCGATCGGGTTTGGCATTCTCTTCTCCGGACTGCTCAGCATGACCGATGCCGTAAGCAATCTTACGCAGTCAGGAGTCTTTGAGAATCTCCTGTCAAGGCTTGACTCCAATCCCCTGCTTGGCTATGCAACCGGTGCCGGCGTTGCCTTTGTTCTGCAAAGCTCCAGCGCAACAATTGGTATTCTCCAGGCCTTTTCCGCGTCTGGGGTTCTGACCTTCAACGCGGTGTACCCGGTGATCATCGGCGTTTATCTCGGTGACTGCGTCACGACCGCAATCGTCTGCTCGATCGGTGCAAAGGCAGATTCGAAGCGCATCGGCATCATTCACATTCTGTTTAATCTGAGCAAAACGGTTCTGATCTTTGCCGTAGTCGCGATCCTTCATCAGTGCGGAGTTCTGGATTCGCTCTGGAACAAGACCGTGAACTCCGGCATCATCGCGAATACGAATACGATTTTTAACCTGGCATGCGCGGTCGCTCTGTTCCCGCTGCTTGGAACCTACGAGAAAATAAGCCGCCGTATCGTGAAGGATGAACCGGTTCCGGAGAATCCGTATAAGGAAAAGCTCGATGGTCTCAACCCTGTTTTCTTTTCGACACCGGCCCTCGCCCTGAACAGCTGTTATGATCTCCTGCTGACCCAGTTTCACGCAGCGCGCGCAAATGTCCGGGAAGCCATCACGCTCCTTGAAGAATACAATGAGAAGAAGGATGAACAGATCAATGCGGAGGAAGAAAATGTAGACCTTCTCACGGACAGCGCAAGCCGCTATATCGTGGAGCTTCTCCCGCATCTTCGTGAACAGCAGCACGTCCGCATTCTGGATCAGTATTACAGAGTTGTCTCAGAATTTGAGAGAATCGGAGATGAGGCGCCCAAAATTGCCAAAGCGGCAAGGGATCTTTCCGAAAGAGGCCTGTCCTTCTCCGAGATGGCGCAGCAGGAGCTCCGGGTCCTGTTTGAGCTGACAGATCATGTCTTCGATTACACGGACACCACCTTCCGGACCCGGGATGTGGATGCCGCGTTTCAGATGGAGCCGCTGGAGGAGGTCGCAAATGAGCTGATCTCTACATTTAAGGTCAATCACCTGAACCGTATGGGAAACGGGAAATGCAATCTCTTCGCCGACACGAATTTCATCAACCTGCTCTCTTCGGTCCAGCACATCGTAAATGCCTGTACCAACATCGGAGAGGCAACCGTCATCCGGGTCAGGCCGGAGCTGGCAGCCAATGAGCACATTTACTTCGAGACCATGCGCGCCGGTGAGGATGAAACCTACAATGAAGGCCTTCGCAAAGCACGGGAAGAATACTTCGGAAAGCTGTCTCCGGAATCGATGGAGTCAATGAACCTGTAGCGGTCAATGAAAGCAGCTGATGCTCTCCATCAGCCGGTCAAAGCAGCTGATGTCTCCATCAGTCAGTCAAAAACAGCTGATGCATTCTTCCGCATCAGCTGTTTTGATTTCACAATTTCACATCTCCGGCTTCATTCCGGCCAGCGTCTTCAGCAGCCAGATCACTCCTCTCGCTGCCATTTCGGAGGTTCCCTTGTCCAGGCCGGTAACCTTCGAAATGATCCCGCCGACCGCTTCAGGTCCCTGGTCTCTGATATACAGACTCGTCATGGCTTCTCCGTATTCGGCAGGAGTCATCTCCTCCTTCGCGAGCAGATACGTGTAACGGATGGATTCAAAGACACAATCCGCATTCCGCTCTACCTCTGCGCGGGACTGATTGCCAAACCAGCCGGCACGGTATGCATTTTTCACCGCGCGGCCAAAGCCTTTCCGCAGGATGCCCCATTCTTTGTCCGTGATATTGGTATTGGCGAGAACGCCCTTCAGGTACAGGAGCACGCGGGACCATTTATCAGAAAAATCCTGGTAGCTCTCTTCCACCTTCCGGACTGTTTCGCTGACCGTGTCCTGCACGGTATCTGCCACGTCACTGACTGTATCTTGTACGGTGTCTACCGTGTCCTTAACGGCATCCGCCGTATCGCTGACCGTATCCTGAACGGCGCCTGCTGCAGCCGTGGCCTTCTCCAACGCGGCATCCACCGTGTCGCCGGCCATTCCCAACGCGGCATCCGCTGTGTCGCTGACCGTGTCCTTAACGGCATCCGCCGTATCGCTGGCCGTGTCCTTAACAGCGCCCGCTGCAGCCGTGGCCTTCTCCAACGCGGCATTCACCGTGTCGCTGACCGTGTCCTTAACGACGCCTGCAGCCTCTGTGGCCTTCTCCAGCGCGGCATCCACCGTATCACCGACCGTCCCCTTAACGGCGCCTGCAGCCTCTGTGGCCTTCTCCTTGATGGAATCCACCACTGAGCCGCATTTTTCTTTTAAGGAGTCTGACGGATCAGAATCCTCATTCTCATCGTCCAGGAGCAGGCCGGCGAGCAGGTTCCCCGCCTTCACGCCCAAGCTCTTCGCGTCTTGAAGAATCTTTCCGGCCATTTGGGCCAGTTCACCAGCTCTCTTCCCCAGAGCATCGAACCAGCCTCCGGAAGCTTCCTCCTCTGAAAACAACCGTTTATTCCTGACAATATCCGTTCGGATGCCGATACCGTAATCGAAACCACTTCGTCCTTCGGACTCGTACTTTCGAACGGTATCTGGCTCCTTAGACTCATCGACTGTTTCCGCCAGCAATCCAGTGGCGGCTGCGGATGCAGGAGAATACCCTGCAGCCGGCACTTCCTGGCTCATCACAGCTGCCATCAGAAGGCAGATCATACAATACGCCAGGAATTTCTTCCCTGTTCTTTTTCTGTTCATTTTCATTACGCTCCGGATTCTGATCTCTCCAGGTTATTTCTGAACCAGTCCTACTCCCTGAGAATCTTTACGATCTCAACGACTGGTTCCATGATCTCGGCCAGGCTCGAAATGGAGTGATTCAGGCTTTCAAAGTCAACACTGTTGAAGTTATCAAGCGCCACTTTGATGGCTTCTTCATTTTCATTGATCAAAACATCCGTATCCTTCGCCAGATCCGTCAGCTCTGACATGGAGGTTTCCGCATGTGCCACAAGCGCGTCCACGTTATCCATGGTTTCCTGCACTCTGGTAACCGTTTTCAGAAACATCGGAACCAGAAGAACAAACACAACCACCAGCACACCGAGAAGTGCAAACTCCGCGATGGCGATGGCCTTTGATACCGAGATGCCCCGCTCCTGCCGTCTGCTCATCTTCTGCAGCAGCCTGGTCTGTTCCTTGGCCTCCTTAGTATGAGCCTTATCTTCTGTCGGGATTGGCCTCTGACCGGGATGGTCTTCTATTGCTTCCATATCTGTCTCTTTCACTCCTTTCTCCTGCACTCATCTGTCTGATCAGACAATGCCGGATTCCTGTCTTCCGGACAGGAAAGACATTTCGTTCGCGAGTATAATACGACTCCGTTTCATTTTCAAGAGGGACTGCCTTTGGGCTATAGCGGAAAAAATACCATGCAGCGAATGATCTGCTCATACGGAGAAGGAAAACGGATCCCTCTTTATATTGTCAAAGCAGATCCTGGTGGCAGGAAGCCGGGCACGCTTCCCGGATCAGATTCCCGGCGGCCATCCCTCCATCTTCCTGATCCTGAAATAGATGAGGTAAGAAACGATCACTGTAAAAAAGTCCGCAATCGCCTGCGTCCAGACGATCCCCATCATTCCGAACAGAGAATTCAGCAAAAACAGCAGCGGGATATTGAACACCAGCTGTCGAATGGCAGGCAGGAAAAAAGATTCCCTGCCCCGCCCGAGCGCCTGGGTAAAATGCACCATACTGAAACACAGAAACATCAGCGGGGTCGCAAAGCATCTCGCCCGCAGGAACTGCGTACCGAAACGTACCGTATCCGCGTCCCGGATAAATGCCTGTATGATATCCGGAGCAAACACATAGTACAGGAGCACACTGAAGATCCCGATGACCAGGCCGACCCCTCTGCCGAAACGAAAGACCGCATCCATGCGTTCCCGGTTTCCGGAGGAGTAACTGTAAGCCAGAAGAGGCACCATGCCCAGGCAGATTCCGATGCCGATATTCAGAGGCAGACGTTCCACCTTCAGTACAATTCCGATCGCGGCAAGCTCGATGTCTCCATGGCCGGCGGACAGGCGGTTGATGACGATATTGCAAAGATCAAACAGAAGCAAAGACACGGCGGCAGGGATTCCCACGCTGAAGACAGAAGCAAGAGAACGGCGGGACAGATATGTGCCGCCCATCCGGATACGAAGAATCGTCTGCCTGCCGGCCCTTATGTATGTTACAAGAAAATATACCAGCGCAGCCGTGTTGCTGAGCATGGTCGCGATCGCAGCCCCCAAAACCTGCTGCCCGTCCGGAAGAATCACAAACATGAAGAGCGGATCCAGCGCGATGTTCAGGACGCCCCCCATGCTGAGTCCGAAGGATGCCCTGGAAGACAGACCGATGCTGCGGAGCATGGAGGAAAGCACATTGCTCAGGATCACAGGCGTCCCGCCGATGACGACCACAAAGAGCATATACTGCTTCGCGTATCCGATCACATTGTCGCTTGCACCCAGAAAGCGCAGAAATGGCGTCATTCCCACATAGCAGACCGCCGAATACACGACAGCGCATGCAAGCGCCATCCAGATACACGCCGCGGACACCCTGGAGGCTTCTTCCTCCTCCCCTCTTCCGATCAGGCGGGCGATCAGGGTGCCGCCTCCGGCCCCGAAAACATTCGAAATGACAACGGTCAGCATGAGGGCAGGCAAAACGAGAGAACAGGAAGCAACCATGAATGGGTTGTCTGTTCGCCCCACAAACCAGGTGTCTGCCAGATTATAGATCAGGAGAATCAGCTGGCTGACGACAGCCGGAAGCGCCATGACCGCCAATGCGCGGGGAACGCTGTACTTCTCAAAAATCTCTTTCCTGTCCTGCATTTAGATGCCTTATTCTGATCCTTTTTCCGAACACTTTTTCCGGATCCTTCTCCCCGTCCTTGTTTTGTGAGAATTCATGGGGTGCTGAACAGTTACTCAAAAGAAACCGATTCTCCATCCCAGTACACATTAAAATAGTCAGTGTAGTGGGCATTGTTGAACACATCCCTGGCTATGAAGCGGATCATGTATTCCCCTTCCGGAAGCTTTTCGTTCTCAATCACGGAATCTTTCGTAATCAGTGTGTCCATTCTCCTGATATAGTCCGATATCCTGTTATACTTTCTACTGTACACTGCATCGCACAGAGTGATATAATCCCCTTCAATCTCGCTGATCGGAACTACATTTCTCCCGGCAAGGCCGCTATGGGCGTCAAATCCGTCCCACAGCCCCAACAGCTCATACGAACTATTCTTTTCATCCGTGTCGATGCCCATCTCTTCCGTTTCCATGCCTTCTTCCATACCGGCATCAGTTTCCTCTTCCAGGTCCGTGTCTTCCGCCTGCATACCGGCTTCAGATTCTCCTTCCAGGCCTGCCTCTTCCTCCGGGTTTGCTTCCTGATAATAAGACAGAATCCGCAGTTCCATATCTTCATCCTGAATCTTGACCGGAGAGTGATACAGAACGTAGGATTCGGTATCATCTGCGATAGACATGCAAAGAGGTTTTCCGTCCAGCGTCGGCCAGGTTCCGTCAAATCCCAGCTTAAACCATTCCGTCCCCTGCTCTTCATCTGTCTCATAAGTCAGATTCCCGCTCTCTCCCAAAGTATAAGTAACTCCGTAATCTGCATCTTCGAAATACAGTGCGTAAGACAGAGTCATAACGGAATCAAATCCTGAGCTGAACGTCAGATACGCCTTGGTACGGTCTTCGGAAAAAGCGATCTCCGGAACGACAATAAAGCCGCTTCGATCCAGCTCCGGATGTCTGTCTGCTTTTTCATAAACCCATTCCGGCGCAACCCAGTTCACATTGATGCTGTCCAGGAACGAAAGATGCTCCGGATTCTTACTTGTCCTGGCAAAATGATCCAGGGTTTCATCGCTATCATTGAGCGAATAATAGACAGAAAGGCCATGCGAATACATATGATTGGCAGAACGGAGATTGTATACAACCGCGTCTTCAACTGCATCCTGCAGGGCATGGGTTACCTCCTTTGAGATTCCCCCCTTCTCCGCCCTCCGGCTGAGATCGAAAAGATCCACCATGGATTTCACTAAATAATTTTCTGTATAGTAGGTTTCCCTGGCATAGTTATAAAAATCTTCCGAATCCTGTACCAGTCCGGACACATCATGAATAAATGCATTGAATGCTTCCGCGACCGCATCTATCTTTGAAAGGTCAATCAGGGACATGGTAAAATATGTGGTAGTGCTCTTCTGATCCGTTTCCATATAATACTGCTGGGAGTAATCACAGATCCGCTTCCCCAGCTGTTCGGCAGAGCATTCCGGACGGTCATACAGATACTGCACCCAGCCTTTGTAGTTGGTTCCGTCCCCGGCCATGACCTCCTCGGAGGCTGCCAGATAGTCCGCGTAGGGGGCAAGTGCCTGCCCCATTTCCAGGGAAGCCATCAGGCACGCATCCGTCATCACAAGATCAAAATGAGTTCCTCCCTCACGAAGCGCATCTTCAATAGCATACAACGGCATGATCGTATCCCCGTAATTCTCATCGCAGATCATTCCCGCATTGCTCCCGCCGCCATGATCCCAGAGAATCAGCATGTTTTTCTTCGCGCTGTAGTTCTCCGCTGCCCAGCGGATAAAGTCGGAAAGTGTCTGCCCATTGGACATACAGGATTCTTCTGCTTCATCCACCAGAACATATCCATCCTGCCCGTAATACCAGCGCTGCAGTCTGTCATTCGCAATCTCGAATCCAAGCTTCTCTTCCGGATCCCAGTTCTTTGTCCCGCCTGTCTCCACCAGAAGATTCACTCCGTCATCGGGCAGTGTCTCGGCAATCGCGCTCAGGTTCAGCGTCGCTGCGCCTGCATCCGATTCAAGGTCTGTACCACACAGATACAGCAGGACATTCCATTCACATTCCTCACCCTGCTCAGCTTCGGTCAGAGACTGGAATTCTGCCGTTTCACCGGTCTTTGCCTCCCTGGCCTGTTCGGTTTCCCCGGCGGGGGCAACACCACACAGCCCCATCGTCAGCGACAACGAAAGCAGCACCGTAATCATTCTTTTCATAAACAGCTCCTTTTCAAGTACGTTCCGATTGTTTTCTGAATCAACATCACATACAGACACCGCTTTCCACGCCTGCGCAGGGCGGAAACTGTCTGTTCTCATCTATAAACCTATGTTTATATCTGACTCTGTCCGGTCTGTTGCCGATGCCGTAATCGAAAGTGCTTCGTCCCTCAAGACTCGCACTTTCAAACGGTAATCTGGCTACCAATAAAATATCAGTTTTACAGGAGGGAAACAAGAGGCTCAGGGAACTCGTCATCCGCAATCCTTCCACCACTCTGTAATGCTTATCGTTTGCCGTTATCAGTGTTTCGTTTTCTTCAATACAAGTACTGGCAATCAAAGCATCCGCCATTTCCATAGAATGACTTAATGAGTACATTTCAACATAATCCGAAGCACGCAGGGAGATACTTTCAGACAACGGAATGATTTCAACGCTCATCTCCCCGACTGAGTTGAATTACATTCATCGC
>CACXFW010000312.1 GCA_902767065.1 uncultured Lachnospiraceae bacterium
CGGACAAGCGGTGAAACCGCTCTGTCCGCCCACAGCGAAGAACACGAAGTGTTCTGAGCAATGGGGGTGCTGAATAGTTACACGATTATAGGATATCGGGTTTGCGCCTTCCGGACAAGATCATCCGGGCAGATTTCACCAAACGTTCATGAGATACAGGGAAGCTCCAGCACCGCGCGGAAGGTATTGTGTGTCGTCTCCACCGCAAAGGAGCCATCCATGAGCTCCGTCAGGCTTCTGGCGATGGACAGGCCCAGACCGCTGCCCTCCGAGCTGCGGCTTTCGTCGCCGCGCACAAAACGCTCCTCCAGTTCCTGCCCGCTCTTTTCGAGTATCCTGTCCGATTCATTTTCGAAGGAGCAGACCGCCTTTCCATCCTTCTCCACAAGCCGGATCTTCACAGTGGAGCCGGGCTTTGCATACTTCGTGATATTCCCGAGCAGATTCTCCAGCACTCTCCAGAGCATATCCCCGTCCGCCCTTACATGCAGGGACTTCTGCGCATCGAGCTGCATGATGAGCGGGATCTGTTCGAACCGGTCCTCAAACTCTCCGGCCGCCATCTGCACCATCGAGCGCAGATCCAGGTCCACCATGTTCAGCTCCACGTTCCCCGAACTGATCCGGCTCACATCGATCAGGTCCGTGATCAGGCTCTTCAGCCTCTGGGACTTGCGCTCCAGGATCCTGATGTACTCCCTCTCGCGCTCATTTTCCGGGTTTTCCCGCTTCAGAAGGTCCACATAGCTGATAATCGAGGTCAGCGGCGTCTTCAGGTCATGGGAAAGATTCGTGATCAGCTCCGCCTTCAGGCGCTCGCTCTTCACCATCGCATCTACCGCCTCCTGAAGTCCGTCCCCCATCTCGTTCACCGCCTGCGCCATCTCCAGGCTGTCGCCGGTCAGCGAACCGGTGTCAATCCGGTAATCCAGCTTTCCCTTTGACAGTTCCAAAAGCCCCGCCCGAACGCTCAGCTTGCCCAGGCGGTCCCTCAGAAGATACAGAAGGAATGCCAGGTCAAGCACAACCACGCTGACCACTCCCACGGTGCCGAAAAACCGCAGAAGAAGGAAGTTCAGGAGGATAAACAGCACGTAGGCAATCATCATCCTTGTGGAGGCGGCGCGCGCCTCCAGAACCTGCGAGCTGACGCGAAGAACCATGTAGGTCACGCTGCCGCTCCACAGGTTCTTCAGGCGGATCCTACGGATCAGGCTCAGAAAAGAAAGCAGGACAATCTCATACTCCACAGTCACCATCACGATGATCCACGCGCTCCGGAATTCTTCCGGGATGCGGGTGCGCAGAATCGTCCGGCTCAGATAGAACCAGGACAGGGCAGCCACCAGGCACAGTCCCGCCGCGATCTCTGTCGCAATCAGGTCAAACCTCGCAGGTGGAAGCAGGATAGTCCTCCTGCTTCTGCCGGTCGTATGGATACTGACCGCAAGGAGGATCAGGAGAAATAAAAACGCCGCCCCCGCGCAGACCAGGGAAAGGATCACGACCGGTTTTCTTCTTTGATACAGAAGATAATCGCGCCTCAGCTCATCCCCGGCGGGATAATCCAGGTTCACGCCAATCGTCACACGCTCATTTGCCCCCTGGAACACGGTGTCCATGAACGCGGTCGCGGCTTCCTCGTTCATGGTCAGATCCCTGTTTGCCACCATGACATCCTTCGTGCGGACTCCGTCAAACAGAAAGGTCAGACCGGGGTCTGAAGCGATCACGTCCCGCGCGGCCGCCACGCCCTTTACCCCCAGATTCGTAAATGACTGCTTGGTCGAGGTATTCTCGATATAGTATGCGATATTCCCCGGGACAAATGATTCCGCGGCGCCCCCTGTCTCCTGCCTGTCCTCTTCATACGACAGAAACCGGTCATGGATGTCTGTGCTTGTCAGGATCAGACTCTGGTAATACTGCAGCAGCGTCTCAAACGGAGTCTGAGAGGCACGCGCGGTCTCGGCGAGCGTTTTCCCGGAAACCGGGAGGATTACCTCAAGGCTGGACGCCTCGCTGGCCAGTGCCTCCCAGGTCTCGTCCATGCCCATGGACAGGCTGTCTTCCCCGTACAGCACATTTCCGATCGCCTGGGAGAGCCTGGTCATCTGAGGATAATAATTGATCAGGTCGCTCAGGCGGAAGGTCAGGTTTTCATTTCTGTTTGCCTCGTCATTGACATCCGATACATATTGACGGATATCGATCTCTTTATCCAGATCTGTCACGCCGTCCGTGGTGAACAGCTCCTCGTTCATGGCTCTGTCGACCTCCCGGCGGATCAGGTCCTGCGTATCGCGCAGAAAGACAGCCGTTTCCTCAAAGGAACGGGCGAGCTGAGACAGCTGCCATGTACCGTCCAGCCAGTAATTGACCGTCAGAAAGGCTGCCGCGATGATGCCTACGCAGATCCCCTGAAGGATCACGGCAGACGCTTTGAGTCCGAAGCTGTAAGCAGGCTTCATTTCAGTCGAGGTCCTCCACCTTATACCCGATTCCCCACATCACCTTCAGGTACCTGGGATTCTTCGGATCGATCTCAATCTTCTCCCGGATATGGCGGATGTGGACCGTGACCGTGTTGTCCGCGCAGAAGGCCTCCTCCTTCCAGATCTTCTCATAGATCTGGTCGATCGAAAACACCTTACCCTTGTTCTGAAGCAGAAGAAGGAGGATGTTATACTCAATCCGGGTCAGGCGCACACTGTTCCCGTCCACCGTGACTTCCTTGCGCTCATCATCGATGACAAGGCCGCCGCTGTGGTAGACATTGTGCTTCTCCTCCGGCTCAGACATCGTTCCAAGCGTTGTATACCGACGAAGCTGGCTTTTGACACGCGCGACCAGCTCCAGCGGGCTGAAGGGCTTCGGGATATAGTCATCCGCCCCGTAGTTGAGCCCCATAATCTTATCCGTATCCTGCCCCTTTGCCGACAGAATGATGATCGGGATGCTTGACTTCATATTCTTACGGATCTTCAGGACAGCGGTCAGCCCGTCCATCCCCGGCATCATGATATCCATGATCAGAAGATGGACCTTTTCCTTCTCCAGAATCGCGATTGCCTCAGGGCCGTCATAGGCCTTCAGGACGTTGTATCCTTCCTGGGTCAGGTAGATCTCGATCGCATCCGTGATCTCTTTCTCGTCATCGCAGACAAGGATTGTATAATTGTCAGCCATGTTTGCCTCTTCCTCTCTTTCGTGCCATTCGCCTAAACAGCTCCTTCCATTATACAGGAATTCCCGGAACATTCCAGCCAAAGGGTGTGAATCCTTCGTGACGGTTCATGCCCCGTTACAGGTCGCACCCCGCGGGGGAAGAATCGTCCGCAGTTGCGAAATATGGCGCAGTAGGATAAAATGAGGAGCGGCAGCCAGGCTGCCTGAAAACAATCTCTGCAAGAAAAAGGAAGTGAACACACATGAATCAGAACCAGAAAGAAACGGGAATGGAGCTGAAAAAAGCCCTTGCCGCGAGAAACCTGAAGGACCGGATGAGCGGGATCCTCGTGCATCCGACGTCATTTCCGTCCCCGCACGGGATCGGTGACCTGGGCCAGGGCGCCCGTGATTTCATCGATTTTCTGCAAAAGACAGATCAGCATCTGTGGCAGGTGCTCCCGCTGGGACCGACCGGGTTTGGCGATTCCCCGTATCAGAGCCTGTCCGCGTTTGCCGGGCAGATCTATATCATCAGTCCCGAGGACCTGAAAAAGGAAGGACTGCTCCGCGATGAAGACTTCGAAGGAGAGCCTGAGTGGGATCCCAGAAAGGTGGACTATGGACCTGCGATCGAATTCAAAGTCCGGCTGCTGAAGAAAGCGTATGCACATTTCCTCGAGATCGAAGCACACTCTCCCGCGGAAAAGAACCCGGAGCCTTCCATGAGCGACCGGTTCAGGGAATTCTGTAAGAAGGAAGCCGGATGGCTGGATGATTATGCACTCTTCTGTGCGCTGAAGGATCATTTCAAGGGATGCTGCTGGCTCGACTGGGATGCCGATCTTCGTGAGGGAAAGAGCGCGGCGAAGAAGGAGTATACGCAGAAGCTGAGGCAGGAGATCCGGTTTTATCAGTTCACCCAGTTCCTGTTCCAGGAACAGTGGATGGCGCTGCGTCTGTATGCGGCGTTGAGAGACGTCGCGATCATCGGCGATATCCCGATCTTCATGGCGATCGATAACTGCGATGTCTGGGCAGACAAGAAGCTGTTCCGGCTTGACCCGAAGGGCTATCCGCTGGAGGTTGCCGGAGTCCCGCCCGATTATTTCTCCGCTACGGGACAGCTGTGGGGCAATCCCCTCTATGACTGGGATTATCATGAGAAAACCGGGTATGAATGGTGGATCCGCCGTATGGAGCGCCAGCTCGATCTGGTTGATTACGTAAGAATCGATCATTTCCGCGGATTCGTCAGCTATTGGGCCGTCCCCGCCGACGCCGAGACCGCGATTGAAGGAGAATGGAAGGAAGGGCCGGGAGAAAAGCTGTTCCTTGCTCTCCAGAAGAAGCTCGGGAACGATCTTCCGATCATTGCCGAGGATCTGGGCATCATCACGGAAGATGTAGAAGCGCTCAGGAACCAGTTCCATTTTCCGGGAATGAAGGTCCTTCAGTTCGGCTTCGAGAACCTGAGTGACAGGAAGTATGTGCCGCACTTCTACGATTCACCGAACTGTGTCTGCTATACCGGCACGCATGACAATGATACAACCGTCGGCTGGTACCAGAACCAGAGCGAAGAGGTCAAGGACCGTATCCGCATCATCGGAAACTGTGACGGCAGCGGCGTCTCTCTTGATTTCATCCGGTTCGCGATGGGCTCCATTGCCCGGTACGCAATCTTCCCGATCCAGGATCTGCTGCAGCTGGATACCAGCGCGCGCATGAACACGCCCGGCGTGGCTGCCGCAAACTGGGCCTTCCGCTACGAACAGCCAGACCTTGACGTTGCATGGCGCGCAGACTGGCTGAAGAAGTATACCAGAGTATTTGACAGATAAGCTATTATGATCCGTATAATTATTGCTGTGATCCTGACAGCGGTCATCCTGATCGTGTCGCTTCCCTTTCTCGGAGTGCAGTGGCTGCTTCAGAAGAAGTGGCCCCACTTCGGCGAGCGGGGGGGCTTCCGTTTTATGCAGTTTTCTTTTAAGCTGGTGAGTCTTCCCCTTGGAATCCGCCTGGATGTAATCGGGCGTGAGAACATCCCAAAGGACAGGCCATGCCTGTTCATCGGAAATCACCGCAGCTATCTGGATGTGATCCTGCTCTATCCGCTCCTGCCCTCCATTACGGGCTTTGTCGCGAAAAATGACTTCACGAAAGCCCCCATCCTTCCGATCTGGATGCGCAGGCTGTACTGCCAGTTCCTCATAGACGGGGATCTGCGTCAGAACCTCCAGTCGATCCTGGCCGCCATTGACAATGTGGGTCAGGGCGTTTCCATGGTGATCTATCCGGAGGGAAAGCGGGGGACCGGCGAGGATGAGAGGGAACTTCTCGAATTCCACGAAGGCTCCTTTAAGATCGCAACCAAAACAAAGTGTCCCATTGTCCCGATCGCCGTTACCGGAACCAGGGAATGCTTCGAGCGCCAGTTTCCAAAGGTGCTGCCAGGACATGTGACGCTTGAATTCGGCGCTCCCATCGAGACGGCGCAGATGTCCCGCGAAGAGCTGAAGGGGATCGGCGCAAAATGCCGGGAAGTCGTGAAGGAGATGGTCGTGAAGAATCATGATCGTCAATAACCTGCGGCGCACAAACAAAACCGTGGATCCGGAGCGGATCCACGGTTTTTCAATTATGCTGTTTAGAGGGCTTTCCCTGATTCCTCAAAGCGCTCTGCCTGCAATCACCATCTTCTCTTATTCTGCATCATCATCTTCTGTCGGGATGGCTTTCTCATACTCACGCAAAATGACATCCTGCATCTGCTGTCTGGTCTCCGAATTGATTGGATGAGCGATATCACGGTATTCTCCGTCGGCAGTCTTCCTGCTCGGCATCGCAATGAAGAGGCCTTTCTCGCCCTCTATCACCTTGATATCATGAACCACAAACTCGTCGTCCAGCGTCACCGAAACAATTGCCTTCATCTTGCCTTCTTTAGCAATCTTTCTAACCCTCACATCAGTAATTGTCATCTTTTACTCACCTATCAGACTTTCCTTGTTCTTTCAAAACTGTTACAAAACATACCGTTCATCTGATTCGATGACAATCTTGATACCATCATCCCCGTTGTAATAAGTATTTGCCCGAATGGTATCGCGGCTTTCCAC
>CACXFW010000313.1 GCA_902767065.1 uncultured Lachnospiraceae bacterium
AATACATAGCAGAGTGTTACTATTCACAGCCCCTCCCCCCACAGACCTCAGACCATCCGTGCTTCGCACGTATGCCGCGTCTTACGATGCTCCTGTCTGAGGTTGTGGGGGGAAGGGTCCTGCTTCACAGGCAGACAGGCTGTGAATAGTAACAACAGAGTTACACGATCATAATCCCGATGATCTCCCGCCCTGCATGATACAGGTAAATAACCTCCTCCTTCAGCTGGGAGTACCGCGTCACGCCCTTCTGCTCCATCAGGACAACCGCGTCCAGATCAAGCAGCTGCTCTCTGGCCTTCGGATCCGTGAGCACATCCCGCGCGCACACAATCTCGTAATCCGGCAGCTCTTTTTTCAGCGCCAGGCAGACGCTGTCAAACAGATCCGCCTGCGCCATTCCTGTCAGGAACAGCCGTCTGCTGCTGCCCGCAAAGCTGCGGATGCTTGCCGCCACCATCGACGCATTAACGCCGGATGCCTCTCCGAGTTCTCTCAGCGCAAAGCCCTTCCGCTCCACATCCTTATAGCTGACCAGCAGATCATTCATCATATAACGCAGGATAAACCACAGGCACATGATCAGCGCACCGATGACAAATCCGATCGCTGCATACTTAACCTGCCGTCTGCGCGCAGACTCCACAGGTCTGGCCTCTTCCGTCTCCGTCTCGGGCTCCGTCTGGCCTGCCATCTGCAATGCCTGCATCTGCGCCTCTGCCTTCGCGGCTGCCTTTGCGGCTGCCTTTTCCGATTCCAGCTCTGCCATCAGGTCCTCTCTGGACTTCGGCTTCTCAAGCCAGGCTTCTTTGTCTTTGTTGTCTTTCGCACGCGCCATGATCGTCGAAGTAAAAGCATCATGGTCCTTCTGCCTGTTGCGGATATCCAGATCCACCCTCTCGGAGCAGTTCACGGACAGAACCGTATATTCATGCGGATACCGCTTCGCGATTGACGGATTCGCAGCCTCCAGCGCAGCCAGCGCCGCATCCAGAATCTCCATCGCCTCCTTCTTCGTCCCGCCGATCCCCTGAATGAGGAAAAGCTCCTGCGTCAGACGCTCCTCCTGTTCGGTTTCATGCAGAACGACATCCGTGGTCGTTCCGCCCACTCCCGTGACGGATCCGACATTCCAGACGCTGACCAGTTCCCTGAGATACTCTGCCCGGATTCCGCGCTTTTTCGCAAGATCCCCCAGGTAGTCCTCCGACGTCACTTCATTTTTATACAGCTCCCGGATCTGATAGGCCGGATGCCTCTGATCCTCACTCACGATCCGTACGATCGCCTGTGCCTCCCAGACATGAAACGGATCCAGCTGCATGTAAGGAGCGTCGCGAAGATATGCTTCCTGCTCCACCGCAAGCTCGCGAAGGGTCAGATTCGAAGTATCGAGAAGCTCCGATTCCTGCACATACAGATCCAGTGCCCGGTCATACGCATCCTCGTCAAAGACCAGCTCCGTTTCTGTCTCTGTCTCCGTCTCGGTTTCTGTTTCTGTTTCCGTCTCCGACTCACTTTCCGGCTCCGGATGCAGAACCATTTCCGTTTCCGGTTTCCGGACAAACCGGGCATATGCCCCCGCGCCGGCAGCGACGATCAAACCGGCAGCCAGAATCCAGACAATCCTTCGCAGCAAATATCTGCCCAGGTCCAGCAGGTCAATCTCTGTTTCATCAGTTCTGATATATGGATTCATAGTCTGCTTCCTCTCCGGTCCTATCCTTGTTAACAGAGTATTCTGCCGATTGAAAAGCCCCAGGCTTCGTCGCGGATATGACCCGCTCCTTCACTGCAAAGCCGCAAGAGTCCTCTTTACCAGCGGCACTACGCACGATCCCCAGACCGCATATCCCTTCTCTCCCGGATGCAGCTGGTCCTCGAGGAACAGCCCCGGATCAGGCGTTCCGTCGGGACGGGCAAATGCTTTCGTCACATCGATATAATACAGATTCTGCTTCTGCATGCAGTGACTTTCCACCAGATTGTTTGACACCCGGATCTTTTCCCAGGCTTCCTTTCTGGACCAGCAGGGGTTGACAGAGATATAAAAGACCGGCTTTCCCTCCAGCTGTGCCGCGATCCGGTCCAGCAGAAGAATCGTATTCGCAGCGTTCTGCTCCCCACTGATTCCCTTCCCGCTTCCAAGATCGTTGGAGCCGACATACAGCACCACCGCCTTCGGCTGATACCTTGTGATCAGCTGCGGATACCAGCCCAGCCACTGCGTCACCGTTGTCCCCTCGATCGCGGTATTGATCACTTCCTGCGGGGCAAATGCCTGCGGCGCGCTTCTCCAGTAGTCCATGGAGGAGCTTCCTGCCAGAACGATCTTCGACTGGTTCTCCCTGGTCGGGGCATAGGCCTGCGTCAGCTGCTCCATGGAAATGCCGGTTACCGTGACGTAACATCGAACCTCCACCGTCTTCCAGAGGGCCGTGATCACCGCATTTCCCGCCTTTTCGGCGAAAATGACGCCGTCCCTCACCTCGGCAATTTCCGGGTCGGAGGACGTCCATTGTGCATCCGTAACGCCCGCATAATTGAATGTCAGGCGATGCTGCCTTCCCCGTACCATCGTCACATTGGGGGTTGTAAACTTCAGCGCCTTCACCCGGATCTTATAGGTGAGCGACTTTCTGCCATTTGTCACCTTCACCTTACACCGGCCGGGCATAAGCGCCGTTACGCGCCCCCTCTCATCCACCCGGGCAATCTCCGGATCCGAGCTGCTCCATTCATAATAGCCGGACACGCCCTTGCGCCTGAGCTTCTGCGTCTGTCCCTGGAACAGAACAACCTTCCTGGAAGGCGCGTCAGATGCCTTCGCGGTG
>CACXFW010000314.1 GCA_902767065.1 uncultured Lachnospiraceae bacterium
CAGAATTGGTCTACAGGCTGCACCTTCCTGACCTGGTATCCCCCTGTCACGAACCGTGCCAGGTCCCGCGCAAGTGTCGCGCTGTCACAGCTTACATAGACGATACGGTCCGGCCCGGCCCGCAGGATGGTATCAATTACGACACGGTCAAGGCCTTTGCGGGGCGGATCGACAACGATCACATCCGCGGGGGGAAGCGTTGGGGCGAGCTCTTCCGCCTTCCCGACAAGGAACTCGCAGTTTCCGATCCGGTTGAGGCTGGCATTCTGTCTGGCATTCTCCACTGCTTCCGGAATAACCTCCACGCCAATCACGTGCCGGGCCTTCCGGGCCAGGAACAGGGAGATGGTCCCCGTTCCGCAGTACAGATCCCACACAGTCTGTGTACCGGTCAGCGCCGCATAGTCCAGAGCTGTCTGATACAGCACCACTGTCTGCAGGGGATTGACCTGGTAAAATGACTTCGAGGAGATCCTGCAGCGCAGATCCTTGATGCGGTCTTCAATGAAATCCGCGCCGTACAGTACACGGCTTTCCCGCCCCAGGATCACATTGGTCTTCTCCCTGTTAACGTTCAGCACGATGCTTCGAATGCAGAATCCCTGTCTTCCCTCTTCGAAGAGCTCCAGCTTCTTTCCTTCAAATGCTTTCAGCAGCAGCTCCACCAGTCTCTTCTCTTCCTTCAGCTTCGGTACGGCTGCCACGATCACGATCATCAGCTCACCCGTGGAAAACCCGGCACGGGTCATGACGTGACGGATTACGCCGCTGCCGGTCTCCTCATCATAAGCCGGCACTTTGTATTGATTCATCCAGGCAATCACGGTTTCCAGAATGATCCTGTTTTCGTCGATCCCGATCTCGCATTGATGATGATCGATAATTGTGTGTGTCCGGCCCGCGTAGAATCCCGCGATGATCCTTCCGTCTTTTCCTGTTCCGATGGGAAACTGCGCTTTGTTCCGGTAGTGCCAGGGATCCTGCATCCCCAGAATCGGCTGCAGGATTCCTTCCGTCAGTTCAAAGCCATCAGAATCCGGCGTCTCTATGCCAGGCTCCACATCCGGCTGCGCACCGTATCCCGCCTCTTCCTCACTTCCATGGTGAAAATGAAACCCTCCGATCCGGATCAGATTTTCACGGACTCTGCGCTCTTTCAGGCGAAGCTGCGCGGGATAGCTAAGCTCCTGAATCTGGCAGCCGCCGCAGCGGCGTGCCGAGGGACACACAGGAGGGACCCGGTCCGGTCCCGGGGAGAGAATCTCCTCCAGTCTGGCATAGGCGCAGGTCTTCTTAACCTTCACCACCTTCGCGGATACCCGGTCGCCGGGCACGGCATCCTTCACAAAGACGGCCATGCCCAAGGCATGGCCGATCCCGAATCCTTCCGAGGAGATATCTTCTATTGTCAGCTCTGTCAGATCGTTTTTCTTCAATGATTTCCTGTCCTTTTGGTCTTTCATCTCTCTTCCACTGTCACTGGCGTAAGACCGCCATTCCCGGTAGAGGACCGCGTCCTTAGCGGCTTTTGTTCCACCGTCCGGTCACCATTCTCCCGTCTTCCTGATGTTTGAGTCGAGAAGTCGGTTGAACCCGAGCCATTCATCCGAACTGCGGTTTTTCGCCGCAGCGAGGATCTCCTTCATGGTCTCAAGCTTTGCGTCCGCGTTATCCGCCAGATTCAGCGCCATCGCCTCAGCCAGCGCAGGTTTCTTCGGACTTCCGTATTCGAATTCACCATGGTGCGCGAGAATGCAATGCTGAAGCTCGCTCAGCAGACGGTGCGGAAACCCCTGGATCCTTCTGCAGGCCGACCCGATCAGCTCACTGCCCATCACAATATGGCCAAGCAGCTGGCCATCGTCCGTATAGTCATTTGCGGGAAAATTCGAAATCTCCTTCAGTTTGCCGACGTCATGGAAAGCTGCAGCCGTCACCAGAAGGTCATGGTTCAGGTAAGGATAGACGCTGCAATAGAATTCACACATCTTTACGACATTCAGCGTGTGCTCGCACAGTCCGCCGACGAAGCTGTGATGGATCGTCTTCGCAGCGGAATGCCTGCAGAAGGCCTCCTCAAATGCGGGATCGTCGAAATACTTGTCAATCAGGATCCGGAGCCACTGGTTCTTCACAGTCCCGAGGATCCCCTTCAGCTCCTGATACATGGAACCGGTATCGTTCTCACTGACCGGCAGGTAGTCCTCCGGACGGTATTCTCCAGTCCGCGCGATGCGCACTCTCTTGATATTCAGCTGCAGATTGTTCTGGAATGTCGTCACCTCTCCGACTACATAGATATAGTCAAACGGAGCGAATTCCTCGATCCCGGTTGAGTTCGGTTCCCAGATCTTACAGTCAATCGTGCCGCTGCGATCCTGCAGCGTGACGTTCTCGTACTCCTTTCCCGATTTTGATGTCGCCTGCTGCCGTACCTTGCACAGATAGACGTCACCGACATGATCTCCCTCACGCAGTGTTCCGATCAGTTTCATTTTGCGTCCTTCCTAAGAACTTTGTTCGCAATTCATATCTCCAACAGCCGGAGCGTCCCGGCGCGCCTGCAATGGAGATCATCAGCATCCCGCTCACAGCGGAATGGATCTGTGGTTATGATTATCTTACCACTTTGTCGTCCTTTGTGGAAGATGAAGCCAGAAGATCCGCAAACGGCCTGTTCCTGCCACCGGCATCCATTTTCAGATAGTCTTCCCGGATCTCCTTCCCGGCCCGCTCGACCTCCTCCTCAAGCTCCCGGGCAGACATCCTCTTCGCGCCGCCTCCCCAGATAATCACCTGCTCGGCTCCGTCACTGGTCGCGACCGTGATATCGAATTCCGACGCCATGCGGTGCACGGCCTTCTCGATATAGCGGTCCGCGGTTTCCGCCTCCCGGGTATAGACGATGCTGACATCGTGATAACGTTCTGTATGCTCCGCCGCTCCGCTCACCCGGTACGCGTCGAAGACGAGGATCACCGGCAGATTCCTGTAGCCCTGATAATTGCTGAGAATCTCCGCAAGGCGCGTCCTGGCGCCGTTCATGTCCTGCCCTGCCAGCTCCCGCAGCTTTTTCCAGGTGAAGATGATATTATATCCGTCGACCAGCAGGATCGGCTCCTTCCGGGTAACCTTTCTGGGCTTATGGAGTCCGGACGGACCATGCCGCCCTCCTCCGAAGAAGGTCTCTTTCGACCCTCCCCGGTCGCGGCGGCGGATCTTACCGTAGGTCCGCTCGAAGATCTGCATCAGCTCCTGTGATGTCGCCTCGTTCCGGAGGTATTCCTCATACCCTCTCTCCCATCCGTCCGCAGGTTCCCCGCCATCCTCCGCGGCAGGAAAAGCCTGGGCATTTTCATCCTTCCACCGCATCCCTTCCCCTGTATCCTGGCTCATCAGGGGTAAATGCGCAGCCTGGTCAACTTCATCCCACGGTACTTCATATCCGGCACCGTGCGCGCAGAAGACCGACCAGGTTGGATTCTCCAGGTCGCGGGACGGGTCGTATCCGGCTTCCAGGATCACCTCCTGCGCGTTATGGCACGGTTCGTACCCGCGGATCTTCAGGTTCAGGGCCCCCCTTGAGCCAGTATAGGCGCGCACATCCGCCTGATAATTCCGCATGCAGGAAACCGGTGCGCTGCCTCTCAGGCGGGCATATTCTCCTTCAATCTGCGGGGCATCGGCATGCCCGCAGAACCCTTCGATATCCATAAGGGCCCTGCCGATCAGCTGCGAGGGAATCTCCAGTTCGAAATCATACCACGGCTCCAGCAAGACGCTTTCACATTTCATCAGGCCCTGTCTGAGAGCCCTTCTTCCCGCCTGCCTGAAGTCGCCGCCCATCGTATGCTTCAGATGTGCCTTTCCGGAAACCAGCGTAACCTTCACGTCCGTCAGCTCGCTTCCCGTGAGGACTCCCACCTGCCTGTGAACGCACAGCATGTTCAGGATCAGCCGCTGCCAGTGCCGGGCAAGAAGGTCCGTCGGACAGCTGCTCTCGTACACGATCCCGGAGCCCTTCTCTCCCGGCTCCAGATACAGATGTACCTCCGCGTAATGGCGCAGCGGCTCAAAATGCCCCACTCCTTCCGCGCAGGAAGCAATCGTTTCCTTATAGACAACCCGCCCTTCTCCAAATGAAATCGGGACGCCGTAGCGCTCTTTCACGATCGCCTGCAGGATCTGCGTCTGGACCTCGCCCATCACGCGGACATGGATGGAGTCATCCTTCTCCCCCAGTCTGGGGTCGATCTCCGGGATCTCCTCCGACAGCTCCTTCAGCTTTCCGAACATCTGCAGGCGGTCTGTTTCTTTTGGCCAGATCAGCTCGTAGGCCAGGACGCTCTGCGTTGCCATTTCCTCCGTGGGCGGACAGCTTCCGAAGGTCTGTCCGCACCAGGACTGTGACAGGCCTGTCACAGCGACGATCTCGCCCGCGCCCGCCTCCTCCCGGGTGGAATACTTCTCTCCGGAATAGATCCGGATCTGGGTGATCTTTTCCGTTTCCGTGATCTGGCTTCGTACCTTCAGCCGGCCTCCGGTCACCTTCATCCAGGTAAGCCTCGCTCCCTTCGCGTCCCGGGAGATCTTATACACCCTGGCGCCGAACGATGCCGGATCCTCAGCCGCTTCCGACAGGCGCGGCAGAGCGTCGATCAGCTCCTGTACGCCCTCCATCTTCAGGGCGGATCCGAAGAAACAGGGAAACAGCTTTCTCCCGCCAGTCAGCGAAGCAATCTTTCCATCCGGAATCTGTCCGGTTTCCAGGAAGAGTTCCATCGCCTCCTCATCGCACATCGCGATCTGGTCAAGCAGCGCTTCCTCGTCTCCCTTTCCCCAGGCGTCAAACCGGATGCATCTCTCGTCCAGATTCCGGCACAGGTCGCTGAGTACCTTGTCAGCGTCAGCGCCCGGCTGGTCCATTTTATTCACAAAGATCACTGTGGGCAGCCGATAGCGCTCCAGAAGGTTCCACAGCTCCACCGTATGTCCTGTCACGCCATCGGCAGCGCTGACCAGAAGCAGCGCCATGTCCGCGACTGTCAGGGTCCGTTCGGTCTCCGCGGTAAAGTCGACGTGACCGGGCGTATCCAGCAGCGTCAGCGCAAGAGATCCGGCCTGCATCCGGGCCATCTTCGAGAAGATCGTAATGCCCCTCTGCCGCTCCAGCTCATGGGTATCCAGAAATGCATCTCCATGATCCACTCTTCCTGCCTTGCGGATCGCGCCGCTCAGATAAAGAAGGCTCTCGGAAAGGGTTGTCTTGCCTGCGTCAACGGCGGCAAGAATCGCAAGGTTGATTTTCATGTTCATTTCATTAATTGATCGTAACTATTCAGCACCCCCATTGCTCAGAACACTTCGTGTTCTTCGCTGTGGGGGGATGAATAGTGACTATTATTTTATCGTAATGGTTCCAATATGGAAACAATATTCTGACAAATCCGCAATCATTATGCTATAATTAGTATGCTCGTAATCTTTCACATCCGCTCCGGTTTCTTCTGCCGGTTGTGAAATGGCTTTGCGCCCAGGTGCGTCGATGCGAGGCCTGCGCTTTTGGCCGGGTTTAATGCGAAGCCTGTGCTTTTGACCGGCTTCTGATGCCAGTCTGAAATCCAGAGAAGGAGGAACTCGAGAATGACCGATGATTACAGGATCCTGATCGCAGGAGCAGATTCCGAACTGGCAGCTAAGATCTCGAATGCCTTTGAGAAGGAACACTATCAGATTCAATCCATTCAGAACATGTCTATCATGCCTGACCCGGTCCGGGCGTTTCATCCGGATCTTGTCATTCTGGACACAGCGCTCACAGGCTCCGACCCGAACGGATACCTGCAGTCGTTCTGGGAGAAAACGCATATTCCGGTTCTCGTAATCAGCAGCGCAGCAGACATTTCCAGCCGCGTTCTATGGCTGGAGATGGGCGCGGACGATTATCTCGTCAAGCCGGTTGACCTGCGTGAGCTG
>CACXFW010000315.1 GCA_902767065.1 uncultured Lachnospiraceae bacterium
CATCCTTGCGGTAAGGAGAATCCTGCTCCAGCCACGGATAGACATTCATCGTCGCCGCCAGCCGTCCCGACTTGTCAATGTAGGGCGAAGCCAGAATCTCTTCTCCTGCCTTCACCCGCCGGGTCTGTTCATGAAACGGCAAAAGAAGGTCCTTCGGAAGTCCCCAGTCAAGAAATGCGCCGATCCTCCCGGTCTCCCTCACCTTTAAAAGACCCACCTGGTGAAGGGTAAGATAGGGCTGCCGCACGGTCGCGATCAGACGGTCCGAAGAATCCTTATACAGGAACACCTCAACCGCGTCGCCGGTCTTCGCGCCCTCCGGCACCTCCTTTTTCGGCAGAAGAACAGACTGAGTCCCGTCTGTCAGGTATGCGCCGAATTCCCGGAAACGGTCAATGGTAAGCGTCTGCCTCTCTCCTAACTTCATATGGTCTATCCCTTCTGTGAAAACCGGACAATCGCGCATACCTTCTCATTTTCCTTCCGGAGGCTCACCGTGACAATCTCCTCCTCCCGGACGACGAGCGGATGGATCACATCCCCCAGGAAGGTCTGTTCCCTGTACTCCACTCTGGTTTCTCTCAGATCAAAGCCATCCGGAAGATAGTCCAGCGCCATCTGGATATACTGTCCGTTGTTGACATGATGGTTGGAATCAAGATGGCCGCGATGGATCGTAAACGGCTCCATCAGCTCTCCGCCCTCCGGAACGACAATCCGCCTCGGGGCATAATCCATTTCCAGCTTCTCCTCGATTCCGTAACGCCCGGTCAGCTCTTCCGGCACCCGTACCGGACGTTGGTTTTTCCGGTCCATCAGCACCCAGACACTGTTCGCCCACGCAGCCCTCGCGCCGTTTGCGTCTGTCAGCTCCAGGTTACGGAACCCATAGAAGTTGTGGAAGCTGTACGCCCATGTCCGGGTTGTGATGGTCTCGCCCAGCTTCGGCATATGGTCCGTGATAATCTGCCACGATACCAGAATCCAGGCCATCCCTCTTTCCTTCAGATAAGGAATCCCAATCCCCAGTTCCTCTCCCTGAAAGGTCGCGGCGTCCTGGAAATAATTGACAATCCCCCCCAGAGTCAGCCGGCAGTTCTCTCCGCACTCTGAATAACGGACCCTGGATTGAAATTCATATTTTCCCATTGTTACTTCCCTGTTCTCTCTTTTCCTTTTTCAGGTTTACGTGTCTTCCGGGCCTGTCCCCTGAGGCCTTCCCGCGGCCAGCTCACCGGAGCCTGCCTTCTGGCGCCTGGAAAGCGCTGACGTTATACTCGCGAACGAAATCTATTGCCGAATAGAATTCTTCAATGGCGTCAGGACTCCGTCACCGGCGCATCCGGATCCCCAGCTGTGCCAGCTCCAGAATCCGGGGAACGTCTTCCCGGACAAATGCGGAGGATTCTTCCGTTGTCCTTCGGACAATCCGGCAGATCTCCCTGTCCTTGTTATGAAGACTGTACACCCAGCGGTATACAGCTTCCTGATCGGAAGGCCTGTTCATCAGGCGCGTATTGGTATACTCGACAGCGATCTGCATGTTGTCGATCGCGCACAGCCGCTGAAAGTAGGACTCCCGCATCCGGTCCTCCACATCCTTCCAGTGAATGGTCTCATATTCTGACTCGGACAGCTGCTTTTCGGCAAGCTGTTTCAGGATCTCGGTCATCTGCCTGAGAACCGTGACAAGGCTCGCTTTCATCGCCCCCGTATAAACCGGAATGGACTGATTGGTTGCCACCCCTGCCGCCTTACGCAGTGACTGGTCGAAACGATCAATCGCCGAAACGGATGCATCATCACAAAGCTGCGCATACTTCTTCCAGTCGATTTCCCCCATTTTGCTTCTGTTTCCTTTCACGTCATTCCTTCTATTCTGCCACAGATCACAAAATTGCCTCTCCATTGCTTATTATAACGCATTCTTTCAGAATCTCCAGTCATTTATCCACGCTGCAGGCAGCAGCAGGACACCTCATTGCAGTTCACTGCCCCGCCGCCCGAGCCTGCAGGCC
>CACXFW010000316.1 GCA_902767065.1 uncultured Lachnospiraceae bacterium
AAGCAGCCGCAGAAGCGCGAAGCGCGGGTTTTGCGAATGAGGAGGTGGAGTTGGATCGCTAAAAGCGATCCAACCGTACAGGTGGAAGAATTTGGGGGATTCCGGAGCCGGGCTGAACAGAGCTACAGCAATTGAATGTTATCAGGGAAGGAGATCAGAATCATGAGTGAATACAGATTTGAAACGCTGCAGCTTCACGTTGGACAGGAAACGGCGGATCCTGCAACCGATGCACGTGCCGTGCCGATCTATCAGACGACGTCGTATGTTTTTCATAACAGCAGGCATGCCGCCGACCGGTTTGGCCTTGCCGATGCGGGGAATATCTATGGAAGGCTGACCAATTCCACGCAGGATGTGCTGGAGAAGAGGCTGGCGGCTCTTGAGGGCGGAAGTGCCGGACTGGCGCTTGCGTCCGGCGCGGCAGCCATCACCTACACGATCGAGGCGCTTGCGGCAAACGGCGGCCATATCGTCGCGCAGAAGACGATCTACGGAGGCACATTTAATCTTCTGGAGCATACACTTCCTCAGTATGGAATCAAAACGACGTTTGTCGATATTCATAACCTCGCGGAAGTGGAAGCTGCGATTACGGACGACACCCGGGCCATTTTCCTGGAGACGCTCGGCAATCCGAACAGCGATATTCCGGACATTGACGCCGTGGCGCAGATTGCGCACAGGCATGGTCTTCCTGTCGTCATCGACAATACCTTCGGGACGCCGTATCTGATCCGGCCGATCGAGCATGGGGCGGATATTGTCGTCCACTCCGCCACAAAGTTCATCGGCGGCCACGGAACGACGCTCGGCGGCATCATCGTGGAATCCGGGAAGTTTGACTGGAGCGCAAGCGGGAAATACCCGAATATCGCCGCGCCGAATCCGAGCTATCACGGCGTTTCCTTCTATGAGGTTGCAGGGCCTGCCGCGTTCGTGACATACATCCGGGCGATTCTGCTGCGTGATACCGGCGCGACAATCTCCCCGTTTAACGCGTTCCTTCTGCTGCAGGGCGTGGAGACGCTTTCCCTGCGGCTGGAGCGTCACGCGGAGAATACAAAGAAGGTCGTGGAGTATCTGCTGAGGCACCCGAAGGTTGAAAAGGTCAATCATCCGTCCCTGCCGGATCATCCGGATCATGCCCTGTATGAGAAGTATTTTCCGAACGGAGGCGGTTCGATCTTTACCTTCGACATCAAGGGCGGCCAGAAGGAGGCATGGGAATTCATTGATCACCTCAGGATCTTCTCTCTGCTCGCCAATGTGGCGGATGTGAAGAGCCTGGTGATTCATCCGGCGTCCACCACGCATTCCCAGCTGTCGGAGGAAGAACTCCTCGATCAGGGGATCAGGCCGAGCACGATCAGGCTTTCCATCGGCACGGAGCACATTGATGATATCATTGCGGATCTTGAAAATGGGTTTGCGGCGGTGTAACTGTATAAGACCACTGGCCTGCGGCAGTGTAACTGTACAGGATTGCAGGCTTGCTGCATTGTTCCTGTTCACTGCCCGGCCACAGGGCAGACCGTGAGCGCTCTGCGCTTTTCGCGCAGCCCGTGTCGATGGCGCTTTCACGGCTGCGGGGATGTTTCCGCGAGCCTGCGGTGGTATAATAAAACAGGCGCTTCTATTCGGAACGCACTGCATTTGCGGGGGAAGGCGCGCAGAGAAGCGGCGAAGAAAGAAGCGCACAGAGCTGCGAAGGAAGGAAGAAGGGAAGAGTCATGGCAAACATATACAGGGGAACATTAGGACTGATCGGGAACACGCCGCTGGTTGAGGTGGCAAACATTGAAAAGGAGCTGGGGCTTGAGGCTACGGTTCTGGTGAAGCTGGAGTATTTCAATCCGGCAGGAAGCGTGAAGGACCGGATCGCGAAGGCGATGATTGAGGATGCGGAGGAGAAGGGCCTGCTGAAGGAAGGTTCTGTCATTATCGAACCGACATCGGGCAACACCGGGATCGGACTTGCGGCGATTGCGGCGGCGAAGGGATACCGGATCATCCTGACGATGCCGGAAACCATGAGTGTGGAGCGCCGCAACATCCTGAAGTCGTATGGCGCCGAGCTGGTTCTGACGGAAGGTGCAAAGGGCATGAAGGGGGCGATTGCCAAGGCGGACGAGCTGGCGAAGGAGATTCCGGACAGCTTCATTCCGGGACAGTTCGTCAATCCCGCTAACCCGGCGGTCCACAAGGCGACGACCGGTCCGGAGATCTGGAACGATACGGATGGAAAGGTGGATATCTTCATAGCCGGCGTCGGGACAGGCGGCACTGTGACCGGGACAGGCGAGTATCTGAAGGAGAAGAATCCTGCGGTCAAGGTTGTTGCCCTTGAACCGGCAGACTCTCCGGTACTGTCGGAGGGCAGGGCAGGAAGCCATAAGATCCAGGGAATCGGCGCCGGTTTTGTGCCGGATGTTCTGAACACGAAGGTCTATGACGAGGTATTCAAGGCCGCGAATCAGGACGCTTTCGAGACCGCGAAGCTTCTGGCGAGAAAAGAAGGCATCTCGGTCGGAATCTCTTCCGGGGCGGCGCTGTTTGGCGCGATCCAGCTGGCGAAGCGTCCGGAAAACAAGGGCAAGGTGATTGTGGCGCTGCTTCCTGACAGCGGGGACAGGTATTATTCCACGCCGTTGTTCACAGAATGATGTACTCCCTCCAATGGGCAGTCCGCGAAAGGATTCTTTCTTCCGGACAGGCCCGCAATAAGGATGCTCTGTATCCGAATCGACTTCTGGAATAACGAAAAAAGGCGGTACCGGGTATTTCCGGTACTGTTTCATTTTGCCTCATTTACGATACAATGGGGTAACTATTCAGCACCCCCACTTACTCGGAACGCTTCGCGCTTTTCATTGTGGGCGGTCAGAGGTGCTTCGCACCTTGCCCGCCCCA
>CACXFW010000317.1 GCA_902767065.1 uncultured Lachnospiraceae bacterium
GCGGACAAGCGGTGAAACCGCTCTGTCCGCCCACAGCGAAGAACACGAAGTGTTCTGAGCAATGGGGGTGCTGAATAGTTACCTGATCTGTAACTGTTCAGGCAGGTTTTTCCTGCCTGGCAGGCAATGCGGGAGCACCCTCCCCCCCCCGGCAGTCAGAAGGCCAGTGTCTTCAGCCGTCCGGACAGTTCCCGGATTCTTTCCATATAACTCGAGATCAGCTTCCGGTCCTGCTCATCCAGTTCCGGCTTCTTATGAATCTTATTGACCATCCGGATATCGCAAAGCAGGGATGCTTTCTCTATGATCTCCCTGAGCCGGTTTTCATCCGTTGTATCCAGGTAATGCCTCAGGAACAGGTCAAAAAACTCCCGGGCGGTCTTGTAGGAAAATCCCATGAACTTCTCCACAACCTCCGGTTTATCCTGCCCCAGGATCACGTAGAAATAATACACGTCACTGATCTCCACGATCGGATGCCCCATAGACATGCGGTCCAGGTCAATGAGAAGCGCTTCCTCATTCTGAAGGAAAATATTACTCGTGTGGAAGTCGCCATGGACCAGGGTATTCGTGTCAGGGAGCGCCCGGATCAGGTTCCTGCATTTCTCTGCGAGATCTTCATCCTCATAGGCAAGCCCTCCGTCGATATAGCTCAGGAGTCTTTTTGATGCCTGCGGGAAGCCTTCCTCCGCATCCACCTCTATGCTGTGGATCGTCTGGGCCAGATCCGCCATGATGAGCGCATACTTCTCCACCTGTTCCGGCTTTTGGGCGATCTGGTCGGAGATCGTTTCCGCATCCAGGAGCTCATACATGGCCCCATACTGGTCTCCCACGGATACGATCCCGAAGGAGATCGCGGTAGGGACTCCAAGAACAAAGGCCTTCCGGGTGAGCGCCACCTCCCGTTCCACATCGCCATAGGTATTGTTTTTGTTGAAGACCTTGATGATCAGCTCATCGTTATAGCGGTATACCGTTCCCTTGGCACCCCATCCGAGGACCTTGCAGCCCTCCACGGAAACCTCTTTGTACTTCCTGTACCTGCCCTTCTTTTCATCGAAAGTCCCGGGCCAGATAAAGTTGACATGTTTGACATATTCCTTAAACGCGCCGGTCTTATTCAGCCGAAGCTCCACAATCTCGGCTACGCTGCGGTAATACCACAGCTGTATGGCAGGATCACTCTGATTCAGCATCGACCACAATTCCGCTTCTTTCTCAGAATAAATCCCTGCTATGGAACGGATATTCGCAAGCGTATCCGCCAGCCACAGCATCTGGACTCCGATATCGTCGCTGTTTTTCAGGATGCGAAGCGCTTCTTCCTTGCGCCGCTTCCAGGTGGATGCCTTGTCTTCCTCCGGATAATCGTTCTCCGTATCGGCGGAAACAAGATCCGCCACCCTTTTTCCGAAACGCTTCTCGATCTCCTCCAGGGTACCGTCCGTTTCCTCTACGATATCATGCAGGATTCCCGCTGTAATCACATCCTGGTCCTCTGTCATGGTGGACAGGATCTGTGCCACCTCGAGCGGATGCAGGATACACGGACGGCTTGTAAACTTACGGACATTTCCCTGATGCAAAATCGTTGCGTAGATTATCGCCTCTTCCAACTTATTCATCATAGCAATCTGTCTCCATCGTTCATCAAAAAGAGCATAAGCTTCTCCGGGTCAATCTGCGTCTTCGGGAGAAAACAGGAACGAAAGCACATCGGAAGGCGTCATGTCCTGAAGCTCTTCCGGATCCGCAAAGACTTCTTCGTCGCTGCTCACATCCCAGGTAAAGCGCCCCGCGCTTTCCCCCTCAAAGGTGAAATAGGTTTCGGGATCTGCCAGCTTCACCGGATAGCGCTCATACCACTCCGGGAAATACTCTGACATATACCAGTCCGCCAGCTGATAAGCCTCACATTCCTCAGAGGTTCCGATCGCACTGATCTCCACACCGCCTCCGGGCTGGCCCGTCCTGCTGTCGGCCGGGCTGCTGTGAAGGATGACAATGCTGTGGTCATCGCAGGTTCCGAGGCTGATCCAGGTATGGCCGTTGATACTCATGACGTCTCCCGGCTTCATCTCATAGCTGTTTCCTTCTGCCGGAGCCGCGATATCCTGCGTCCATTCTCCCAGGCCCATCTCTGAGAGCATCAGTGCGGTATTACTGGCGAACGTGACGTAGCCATCCTTCCCGTCTTCCGTCTCGAATGTATTATAGATGACCCAGCCAAGATAACCGGAGCAGTCCAGGCCCGCATAGTAATACTCGTTGTACCCGCCATAGGGGAAATAGCTGGCAGTAGGATCCGCATTGGCTTCGTCTCCGTCCTTCGACTTATACGTATAGTTCTCATCCTGCTCTTCGAAGAACCGCACCCAGTCCGGGGAGACTCCGAGGCTCTTCGCCTGCACGCCGGCGTCATCATCCTGCCAGTTCCAGCCTCCGCCGTAAAGATAAAGCGTACATCCCACAGGCTCCAGGGCAGTCTTCAGGAAATTCGCAAGCGTCCGCTCTCCCGGAATCCCTTTCACGACAGGCTCATACTCTGTATCCTCCGTCCAGGGAAGCTCCTTCGCCGCAATGACGGTATCATTCATCACGCAGATCACATAGGGATACTGCTCCTTCAGGATGTTCTGGATCGGATACCCGTAGTCTCCGTACTCATCCTGCTTCCCGGGATCAATCCGGAAGGTCTTCTCCTCATCGTCAATCAGAAAACGGTAGCGGAAGCTTTCCTTCGTATCCTTGTTGACCTCCTCAAGGCCGTAGTTTTCAACGCCCTCATACAGCGCCTCATAGATCACAGCACCCTCGTCCCTGCCTTCCTCCGTCGACACTTCCTCCACCTCCATGGCTTCCGTCATATCCCCCGCAAAGGCATTCATCGAAAAGCTTGTGGCGGCCATCATCGCTGCCATTACCCAAACAGCTCTTTTCATGGTCTTCTTCATGTCTGTCTCCGCTCCTTTCCCTTTCTTCCCC
>CACXFW010000318.1 GCA_902767065.1 uncultured Lachnospiraceae bacterium
CCATTGCTCAGAACACTTCGTGTTCTTCGCTATGGGCGGACAGAGCGGTTTCACCGCTTGTCCGCCCCCTGGAACCGCTCAGATCCGTCGGATAAGCAAGCTTATCTGACTGGATCATGAGCAATTCCAGGAGGTGCTGAATAATTACATTATACGTTTGCATCCGGCTGTAAATCAATTGCTTTCGCTGCCTGTATGGATCTGTCAGACTGCTCTGTTCAGATCTATCCGCCGGTTCCGTCTGACAGATCCATACGGGCAGTGAACAGTAGCTTTCTCAAATACAGGCCCGGGTTCTTCTTCCCCGGGCCTGTATTTTTCATGCTTTTACGCCTGCGTCTGAATTGCAGTAAGCTTAGTCACTGATCTGGACGAAATGCCTCTTGTCTTCGATCTGCTGTGCCTCCTGTTTCGGAATATCCAGCTTCAGAATCCCATCCTGGAAGGAAGCGTGGATATCATCCTCGTGGATCCCCTCTCCGATGTAGAAGCTTCTGCTCTGGCTGCCGGTGTAACGTTCTCTGCGGATGTACTTGCCTTCCTCGTTCTTCTCGCCTTCCTCAAGATTCTTCTGCGCGGAAACGGTCAGATAACCATCCTTCAGTTCACAGGTCACATCCTCCTTCTTAAATCCGGGAAGATCGATCGCGACTTCAAAGCCCTTGTCGGTCTCCTTTACATCCGTCTTCATAATCTCGTTCACCCTGTGCCCATAGAGCTTTCTGTTGGTCCTGTCCGCTGAGCGGCTCATCTCCGGCCAGAAGAAATCATCGTTGAAAAAGCTGTCAAACAGATTATCTTTAAAAATGCTCGGTACCATCATAATTGTTCCTCCTTCTCCTGCCATTCGTGCAGGTTCCTGATTCTGTTAATCTCTTCAGGAAGAAAAGCTCCGGATCGTTCGTTCTGATTCCTGTCCGTCTTTCTTCCTTCGTTCTGATGCTGTTATATCACCGTCTGTTAGCACTGTCAATAGGCGAGTGCTAATAATTTCTGACATTTCACATTTTCTTCACATTTTACCAGTTATATTCCACCTCTGACCGCCCACAGTGAAAAGCGCGAAGCGTTCCGGGTAAGTGGGGGTGCTGAATAGTAACCTGTTTTTTTTCACACAAAGATGGCAGAAAGTGATATGATGAGTTTGTTGTGTATAACCAATGTTCGCTCACAGGAGGAAGTTGTTTTGAAGAAACATAAGTTTTTTGCATGGGCAACCGTTTTCTGTTTTCTGATGACCATCATCACAGGTTACGAAAAGAAATAACCTGGGTAACGATTCAGCACCCCCCACTTACCTGGAGTTTTTCGGCAGGAAGCTGGTTTTCACATTCCTTCGGGAAACAGGAATCAGACCGCAGGACAGGTGACGATATGAAGTATCAGATCAAAGACCATTCGAAGAAACGGATCCGGATTCATTTTTGTAATGAGAAGCTGAGCAGGGAAGAAGCTGAGATTCTGAGTTATGCGTTTTCCAGCATCCCCGGGGTGAAGAAGGTAACCATCTACCGGGCGACGGGGGGATGCGCCCTGGAATATGACTGCAGACCGGAGGACATTCTCGACCGCCTTAACCGGTTCCGCTTTGAGAATGTCGACCGTTTCGCGAGAATCAAGGAGGAGCGGATCAGCGCGGACGAAATGAAAAACAGGAAGCTGGACCAGCAGCTGAAGAACAGGCTACGGCTGCGCATTCTGGTCGAGACCGTCGCCGATCTCGCGCTTCCGATGCCGGTACAGCTCGCATATCATGTCTGGCAGATGATCACGCTGAGGGACCTGTAAGGATGATTTACGAAAGCAAGCTCCGGTCGTATGCCGAAAACGCAGCGGTTCCCGGCACTTCCTGCCGGTGACATGTTTTTCAGCACCAGCGTAGAGGTGGATTACATCATCTATCCTACCGGCGGCAGATTCAGCAAAACACAGAAAGAGAGGTAGTAATATGGATTGGGGAAAAATCGGTTTGTTTGCAGGCGGTGTTCTGGCGGGAAGCTACGGTATCAGGATTCTTACCAGCCGTGACGCAAAGAAGGCGTACACACATACGACGGCAGCGGTTCTGCGCATGAAGGATACGGTGATGAAGGACGTCACGACGCTTCGCGAAAACGCGGAAGATATTGTCGCCGCGGCAAATGATATCAATGAGGAGAGGCAGCGGGAATCGGATGCGCAGATGATCGAGGACGCAAAAGCCATCCTGGCCCAGGCCGCAGAAAATGGCGTGGAGGCAGCAGCTCAATGAGATGCCGGATCCTGCATGAATCCTCCGGCAGGATGAGGGTTCATTTTATGCAAAGACGCATGACGCCGGATCAGGCGGATCTTTTGCAGGCATATCTGGAAGCACAGAGCATGATCGTGCGGGTTCGAACAGATGAGCGCACCTGTAATGCCGTGATCTGGTATCGTGCAGGCGATCGCCCCGGCGTCGTTAAGCTGCTTGCTTCCTTTGGCTATGATGAGGCCCGCGGGCTTGTCAAGGTGCCGGAGCATTCTTCCCGCTGCCTGAACAGGGCATATGAAGACAGGCTCTTCTTTCATATCCTGGGAAGAGCCATCACCCGTTTTCTGCTGCCGCCCCCGGTTCGTACCGCATTCACGATCGCACGCAGCATTCCTTATATCGGACGTGCCCTGAAATCCCTGTCTAAGGGAAAGATCGAAGTCTCGATCCTGGATGCCGCGTCCATCTCCGTTTCCATGCTGCGCGGAGAATTCAACACAGCCGGCAGCGTGATGTTCCTCCTTGGAGTCGGGGACATCATTGAGGAATGGACGCACAAGAAGTCCGTTGAGGATCTCGCCAGCGCCATGGCGCTGAATGTCGAGAAGGTCTGGCTCAGGGCCGAAGACGGACGCGAGATTCTGACTCCTGTCGACCGGATCCGGGAAAATGACATCATCTTAGTCCATACCGGAAATATGATTCCGCTCGATGGAGTTGTGCTGGAAGGGGACGGAATGGTCAACCAGGCCTCCATCACCGGAGAGCCGCTTCCGATTCACAAGCGCCCCGGCAGCATGATCTACGCAGGGACGGTGATGGAGGAGGGCGAGCTGGCGGTCACGGTCCGCCAGGAATCCGGTACAGGCAGGTATGACCGCATTGTGAAGATGATTGAAGCTTCGGAGAAGCTCAAGTCCTCTACCGAAGACAAGGCTTCCCACCTTGCCGACCGCCTGGTGCCCTGGACGCTTGGAGCGTCCGCCCTGACCTGGCTCATCACACGCAATGCCGCCAGGGCTGCCGCCATCCTGATGGTCGATTTCAGCTGTGCGCTGAAGCTGTCCATGCCAATCTCGGTTCTTTCCGCCATGCGGGAGGCCGGAAATCATAAGATCTCCGTCAAGGGCGGTAAGTTCCTTGAAAACTGCTCGGAAGCATCTACGATTGTTTTCGATAAGACAGGAACGCTGACCTGCGCCTCGCCGCATGTAAAAGGCATTGTTTCCTTCGGTGGAAATGAGGAAGACGAAATGCTCCGCCTGGCGGCATGCCTTGAAGAGCATTATCCCCACTCCATGGCAAATGCCGTGGTTCAGGAAGCGCAGCGCCGAAACCTTGTGCATGAAGAACGCCATTCCACCGTTCAATATATTGTGGCGCACGGAATCGCAAGCAGCATTGACGATAAGAAAGTCTGCATCGGCAGCTATCATTTCATTTTCGAAGATGAGGGTGTGAAAGTCCCGGACGGGGAGCTGGATCGTTTCAATGCGCTTCCGGACGAATTCTCTCACCTGTATATGGCCATAGACGGGCAGCTGTCCGCGGTCCTTCTCATTGAGGATCCGCTGAAACCCGAGGCCGGGATGATCGTACGCAGACTTCACGGGCTCGGATTTGACAGGGTCGTCATGATGACCGGGGACAGTGAGAGAACCGCCAGAGCGGTTGCCGCGCTGGTCGGTGTAGATGATTATTATTCTGAGGTCCTGCCCGAGGACAAGGCGGATTTCATCCGCAGGGAGCATGAAGCCGGAAGAAAGGTGATCATGGTAGGAGACGGCGTCAATGACTCTCCCGCTCTCTCCGAATCAGACTGCGGCATCGCAATCAACAGTGGAGCCGCTATCGCCAGAGAAGTCGCGGATATCACCATCTCAGAGGATGACCTGCACGCCTTACTGACCTTAAAGCAGATCAGCGACGGCCTGATGAAGCGGATCCACAGGAATTACCACACGATCATTTCCTTCAATTCATTCCTGATCCTGATGGGAATCCTGGGCGTTCTGCCGTCCACCTCAACAGCCCTGCTGCACAACCTGTCAACGATCGCGATCAGTCTGAACAGCATGACCAATCTGCTGCCCGGATCCTGAAAACATACCGGTTAACGTTACAACCCGCATATACCAGTGTATTTCATTTGTAA
>CACXFW010000319.1 GCA_902767065.1 uncultured Lachnospiraceae bacterium
AATGGCGGTTCCTCTCTGTATATCACCGGCAACTGCTCCAAGCCGGAGCTGGCTGCTGACTTCCTGGCCAAGACCTTTGGCGCAGGCAGCACCGAGACTTACGATGCGGCTCTGAAGAACGGCGGCGTCATCACCTGCTCCATCTCCGCAGGCGAGTCTGATGTCTATCAGGAAGGCGTTGAATTCTTCAACGGCCAGCCGATCTATTCGACCATCGTTGAGATGGGCGCGAGTGTTCCGGTTGTTGAGCAGAGCGATTATCACTATCAGGCACGTCAGTACGTCGGTACCGCGATCCAGAACCTGGTTGCCGGCGGAGAAGTGACAGACGAAGCAGTCGCTGCGGCTCTGCAGGATGCGCAGGATCAGCTGTCCTTCGAGATGGCAGGCTGATGTAAAAAGGACGACAATCAAAGATCGTCATTGACTGGCAGCTGTCTGTGGCGGATGAGGCGTGTACGGTCAGTCCGGACGGCAGGTTCATGAAAAATGGCGGGGATGCCACATCGCATCTCCGCTTTCTTTTAGAGGGAGACTTAAGACAGTGAATAAAAAAGGCAAAAGCGTGCGGGCCAAGGAGAGGAGAGCCGGTTGGATCTTCCTGATGCCTGCCACGATCATGATCCTGGTCATGAGCTTCTGGCCTATGATTCAGGCATTTATTACTTCCTTTAAATCAGGCAAGGGCTCCATGCTCACCTGGGCGAATCCATGGAATTTCAACTATGCCCGGATCCTGCAGGATAAGATCTTTATCACATCCCTGAAGAATACGTTCCTGTATCTGATCATCGAAGTTCCGATCATGCTGATCCTGGCGATTCTTCTTGCGCAGATCCTCAACAACAAGGATCTGAAGTTCAAAGGGGTTTTCCGCACGATGGTGTTTCTTCCCTGCGCAACCTCTCTGGTTTCCTACGCGTTGATCTTCAAATCTCTGTTCGCGACGCAGGGCCTGATCAATCAGGTGCTGATGAGCCTTCATATCATCCATGAGAACATCAACTGGCTGGGAACCGCCTCGACTGCGAAGGCAATCATTATCATCGCGCTGATCTGGAGATGGACCGGATATAATATGGTATTCTACTTAGCCGGTCTTCAGAATATCGACTATCAGGTCTATGAGGCGGCGAAGATTGACGGTGCTTCTCCCTGGTCCACCTTCTGGAGAATCACGGTTCCGCTCCTCAAGCCGGTCATCGTCATGACCTGCATCATGTCAATCAACGGTACCCTGCAGCTGTTTGATGAGTCCGTCAACCTGACCAACGGCGGTCCGGCAAACGCGACCATCACGATGTCCCATTACGTCTACAATATGGCGTTCGGACAGGGGGTGGGCCACTTTGGATACTCTTCGGCGATGTCCTTTGTGATCTTCATCATGGTTGCGGTTCTTGCATTTATCAATCTGAAGGTAGGTGATACGCGTGACTAAGAGGAAAAAGAATCCGTCCACGGTTCAGCGAAGACTGATACCGAGTTATATTTTTCTGGTGATCTGGTCCTTTATCAGCGTGTTTCCCCTGTTCTGGATGATCACGGCCGCTACGAATAATACGGTAGACATAGCAAGGGGCAAGGTCTGGTTCGGCACCTATGCGCTGGAGAACTTCAGGAACCTTCTCGCGGCGCAGCCTCTGTGGAAATCGATGGGGAACTCCTTCCTGTATGCGATTACGCAGACGCTCCTGTGCCTGTTCATCTGCTCCCTCGCGGGCTTTGGATTCGAACTGTATGCGGACAAGGCAAAGGACAGACTGTTCGCATTCCTGCTTCTGGCCATGATGATCCCGGGAGTCGCAACGATGATCCCCCTGTTTACCATGATCTCGAAGATGGGCATGCTGAACAGTGTCTGGGGCTTCATTCTTCCCCAGATCGCCACACCCTTCATGATTATGATGTTCCGCAATAACAGCCGGAACTTCCCTCCGGCGATCATGGAAGCCGCCAGAATCGACGGACAGTCGGAAGCAGGCATTTTCTTCCGGCAGTATCTTCCGATCATGCGTTCCACCTATGCGGCAGCGGCTGTCATCACCTTCATGAACGCCTGGAACGCCTATCTGTGGCCGAAGGTTGTCATGACGGATAACAAGGCGCAGACGATGCCGATGCTGATCGCAAACCTGGCTGCCGGATATACAATCGATTACGGTGTGCTGATGATGGGCGTTTTGTTCTGCTCGATCCCGACGATGGTCGTGTTCTTCGTCCTTCAGAAGCAGTTTGCGGAAGGTATTACGGGATCGGTGAAATAACCCTGCGCCTGAGTGACAAGACAGCCGGATGATTCCGGAAGATGGAAAGCATGCCGGTTGTAATTGCGGAAAACAGGGTTATTTTTCAGTGCCATCCCGCCTGGCGGGGTGGCATATTATTCTTGCGATCCCCGGCCGCGGGGGTGGCACAGACGTGACGTTGCACGAATGAATGGAGGTGCCGCCATGAGCGACTTTATTGTCAATATTATCCACCGTCCGGAGCTTGCGCCTGAGTATGCCGAGAAGGTGACCGGCAGCGGGAAGAAGGAGAACATCAAAAGGACGGATCTTCGGGATGAATCGCTGGACATTTTCCGGTTTCAGCAGGAGACTGCTCATAAGAACGGCCTGAAGACAACGATCCAGATGACTTACGCGTCTCTTTTTTCGGATGAGGCAGTGGCGATCGCAAAGGAGGATCATGCCAGATGGGGAGATGAGATCGGTCTGTCCCTTCTGGGACTTCCCTGCCCCCAGTTCCGGGAGAAGTATCACACAAGGGAATTCTGTATCTGGATGTTCTCCATGGAAGAGAAGAAGGCGATCGTGGATGATGTCTTCGGCCTGTTCCATGAGAGGTTCGGATTCTGGCCGGAATCAACGAGCAGCTATTATCTGGACGCGGATCTGATCCATTACATCAAGACAGTCTGTCCTTCGGTCAAATGCGCCGTCGCAACCTGCTGGGAGGAAGGCCCGAAGGCTTACCATACCTGCAACAATTCCTGGTATACTTTTATGGACGGCGGCCCGTGGGCGCCCTGGATTCCCTCCAGGCAGAACACCCACGCTCCGGCATCCGGCCCGGAGGAGGACAGCGGCATTGTGGCGATTCCGCATCTGTCCCGGGATCTGATCGCCTGCTATGACGGAAACGGGTCCAACTTCGGGACGCATCCGCAGAATGTGCTTCGCGGCATGATCTACGATACCGCTACCTGGGAGTTCCCCTATTATTACAATCTGGTAGACCAGTACCGGAGCCTTGAAAAGTACAATGACGGATATGCCTACAATATGATGTTTGTCGGTCCGGGCTGGCTGAACCGGATGGGACGCTGGGAGGCGCCCTACGAGCTTTTAAAGAAATCCTATGAGGAAGGGCTTGGCTATTACGGCGAGCTGAAGAAAAGGGGCGAGCTGACGGATCTGACCATGTCTGAGTTCGCGGATTACTACCGGTCGAAGAAGAGCTATCACGAGCCGGAGTGCGCGCCGTGGAGAGATATCCTGTACGGATCAGACAAGCAGCTGTTCTGGTACTGCGACGCAAACATGAGAGCCTGTATCAACATGGATCAGGGCGGCGCCCTGGTGGATCTTCGCAATTACGCGGCAAAGCTAAGGATTCCGGTAGGCGTCGGGACCGGGAATCCGGTGGATGCCTCTTATCCGTTTCTGATTCAGGAAAAGTACCGGGCCGGGTATTTTACACACTATGCCGGCGCCGGAACGATCAGAAGCGCCGTTTTCTCGCATCAGGGATACGAGGCGAACCTGTGCCAGTGCAGAACGCATGCACACTTTATCGAAGAAGAGCTGGAAGAGAAGGATCTTCTGTGCAACGCAAAGGGATGGAAGAAGAAAAAGGAGCGGTGCCTGATCCTGGACCCTGTGGAGCTGGAGCTGGGAGATCTGAAGTTCAAGGTCCTGACGCGGATCTTCTTCCCGGAAGGGGAATCTTTGATCAAAATGGCACGGAAGGTCTATGACTTCAGCAGGAAGGACGCGAAGGTTTCTTTGAAGGAATACATGACCGCCTGCTACGGAACGACGGAATACGCGCAGGATATGACGGGCATCACGCTTGGACTGGATTCTCCTGAGAGCAGAAGCGGCGCCAGATCGCAGGAATTGCTGGAGTATCAGTACCGGGACCGCAGCCGGAGGATGGAAGGCGCGAAGCGTGCATGGGCGGTGATTCCGCAGATTCAGACAAACGTTTCGATGGAAATAAGCCGGCCGGATGCGTGCGGATTCATCGAGGAAGGATACGCCTTCTCACCGATGTTCACACTTGGCTTTACTGCAGATCTGTCAGAGGGAGAGGAGGCTGTGACATGGCTCAGGCTGGCAAAGGAAAACTGAATTACAGATGTCCGTCCTGCTTCATGCGGGATCTCGACATCGACATGTTCTACGACACAAAGAAAGAGGAGTACTACTGTATCCGCTGCCAGTATCATGGAAGCGAGGAGGATGTCCTTTCAAAAAATGAGATGGCCCGCTTCCGCTATAAAGCGATGAGGAAACGATTCACATCGTTTGATTTCGATTGATAAAACATTTCACATCGATTCATTTCGATTGATGAAACGATCCATGCCGTCTGATCCGGCTGGTGAAATGAAGGATCCGGATCCCGTTCAAAGGAAAGAGTCCGAAGGAGAAAGCAGTTTCGGTTACGGGACCTGAATCCGAACGGATATAGTCAGGAATAAACGGTTGTTTTTTATAGAGGAAAGAAAGATGCAGAATTTCAATCTTGATATGATCGATGACCCGTCTGTTTTTAAGGTCAATGTGCTCCCGGCCCGCAGCGATACAAGGATATGCGGCGCGGATGGACAGCCGCTTAGTGTCTCCCTGAACGGGATGTGGAAATTCCATTATGCCAGTAACCCCGCATCGATGATCGCGGGGTTCGAAAAACCGGAGATGGATGTCAGAGGATGGAAGGAAATTCCCGTGCCGTCGAACATCCAGATGCAGGGCTACGATGTTCCGGCTTACGTGAATACCCAGTATCCCTGGGATGGCCGTGAAGAGCTTTCACCCGGCGCGGCGCCGAGAATCTTCAATCCGACCGCGCAGTATGTCACCTTCTTTGAACTGCCGAAGGCCTGGAAGGGTCAGGAAGTCCGTATCTGTTTTCATGGGGTGGAATCCGGCTTTGCGCTCTGGCTCAACGGAAGCTTTGCCGGCTACAGCGAGGATTCCTTTACGCCATCCGAGTTCGACCTGACGCCGTTCCTTCAGGAGGGCGTGAACCGGCTTGCGGTCCTTGACTTCAAGTTTACAGGCGGCTCCTGGTTCGAGGACCAGGATATGTTCCGGCTGAGCGGAATTTTCCGCGATGTGGAGCTGTATCCGGTGCCGGCGGTCCATCTGGAAGATGTCCGGATCAAGGCAGACCTTGACGGGTCGTTTTCCGAAGGGATCCTGGATGTGGAGATGAAGATCTCCGGAAAGACGGACACGGCAAAGGTGGGCTGGGCACTCTACGAAAGAGGCGTGGCGAGGCCGGATCCGGTCAGCGGAATCCATTTTCCGGAAAAAAAGCGCATCGATGGCGGAGAGATCCGGAATCTTACCGCTTATTCCGGAAAGTTCGGTGCGTCAAGCGTGTCGATCGTGCCGATCCACGTCATGGCCGGCCCGGTGAACAGCTGGAGCGCGGAGGTGCCATATCTGTATGAGCTGGAGCTGTCCCTCAGGTCTGAGGACGGACAGGTGATCGAGACGGCGTCCGAGTACGCAGGGTTTCGTCATTTTGAAATGAAGGACGGCATCATGTGCCTGAACGGAAAGCGGATTGTGTTCAACGGTGTCAACCGGCATGAATTCTCCTGTGATACGGGTCGGTCTCCGCGCGCGGAGGATGTGGAGAACGATATCCGGATCATGAAGCGCAATAACATCAACGCGATCCGTACCTGCCACTATCCCAACGCGTCGTATATTTACCGTCTCGCGGACCTCTATGGCCTGTATATGATCGCGGAGACCAACATGGAAACACACGGGAGCTGGTGTTTCCCGGGATGCCGCCAGGAGGAGAAGCTCCCCAATGATCATAAGGAATACCTGCCGATGCTGCTCGACCGGGTACGTTCCCAGTTTGAGCGTGACAAGAATCATCCGGCAATCCTGATCTGGTCCTTAGGAAATGAAAGCTACGGCGGTTTGGTCATTTTCAGGATGTCTGAGCTCTTCCGCCAGCTGGACAATACACGTCTGGTTCACTATGAAGGAATCATGCATGACCGCCGTTATCCGGATACTTCCGACATGGAGTCGCAGATGTATACAAGCGCGGCGGATGTGGAACGCTTTCTGGAGGAGCATCCGGACAAGCCGTTCATTCTGTGTGAATACACCCATTCCATGGGCAATTCCAACGGAGGGATGCACCGCTATATTGAGCTGAGTGAAAGAAATCCCCGGTATCAGGGCGGATTTATCTGGGATTTCGTCGACCAGGCGGTGCGCAGGAAAAACCGGTATGGGGAAGAGTACCTCGCATACGGCGGAGACTGCCTCGAGCGTCCGACCGACTATGAATTCTCCGGAAACGGAATCATCGACGCCACCCGCAGGCCTTATGGGAAGATTCAGGAGATCCGGTACAATTACCGAACGATCAGGGCACTGGTGAAAAAGAATGAAGTGACCATCGTCAATAAGAACCTGTTTATCCCGACTAACGTATATGACTGCCAGGTAAAGGTGGAGAAGGAGGGAAGGCTTGTGTTCCTTGCTCCGCTTAAGGCGGATGTTAAACCGCTCAGCGAAAAAACCATTCCGCTTCCCTGCACGTTTTCTGAAGAGGGCGAATACGCCGTTACGGTTTCCTTCCATCTGAAGGAGGATACTCTCTGGGAGAAGAAGGGCTATGAGGTTGCGTTCGGACAGAGCGTGATTACGGTTGGGACTCCCCTGCCAAAGAGCCTGGAGGAGATCCCATCCGTCCTGAGCAGGTGCTCCGGCCCTGAATCATGGCCGCAGTCTTTTGCCGGACAGGCAAAAGCTCCAAAGCTCTCCTTGCTGCCGTCCGGCCGGGAAAAGTGCGAATCCGGGATCCGGTCTCTTACGGTGACAGAGGGAAAACAGAACCTTGGCGTAAGGGGAGAGCACTTTGAGGTCCTGTTCTCCGCCCTGAAGGGCGGGATCGCTTCTTACCGGTTCGGCGGGAGGGAGCTGATCGACGAGATTCCGCGTCCGAACTTCTGGAGGGCGCCTGTGAGCAATGACGCCGGAAACCGCATGGCTGCCCGTCTCGGAATCTGGAAGCTTGCAAGCGATTATCAGGAATTCAGCGATCCGCAGAAGGGGATCTTTGATACGTCTCCGGATGAGAATGGAATCGTTTATCCGAAGATCTCAAGGACGGAGGACTACGTGGAGATCATCTGGAAGAAATTTCTGCCGGTTCTTTGTCCCGGGAAGCCGCTTTCCGGTGAAGATCCGAAGACAGCGGAAAAGACTTCGTCCACATCCTCTCTTGCGTGCGCAACCTGCCTGACCATCTACCGCGTCTTCGCGGACGGCACGGTCCGCTGCATTCTGGATTATGATCCGAAATACCAGCTTCCCCCCATGCCGGAGTTTGGCTGGATGTTTGTGGTGAATGCAGACTACAGCCATGTAACCTATTACGGGAATGGTCCGGAGGAAAACTACTGTGACCGGAAAGAAGGAGTCAGGCTGGGCGTATACAGTGCCAGTGCCAAGGATATGGTGGAGCGTTATCTGGTACCGCAGGAAACCGGAAACCGCACGGGTGTGCGCTGGGCGAAGATCACGGATAAGAGCGGTCACGGTGTCATGGTCAGCGCGGCAGGCTTCCCGGACTGCAAGGATCCGGAGGCATCGCTTCCAGGTACAATGGAGTTCAGCGCGATTCCCTACAGCCCCGGCCAGCTGGAGAATGCCAGACATCCTTATGAGCTGCCGCCTGTTCACAAGACCTATATCCGCTGCGCCCTGAAGCAGATGGGCGTTGCGGGGGATGACAGCTGGGGTGCCAGGCCGCATCCGGAATATATGATCCCAAACGACAGAAGGCTTGTGTTCGCAGTTGATTTCAGGGGAATATGATTCCGCTGGTGGCGGAATTGATCCTGTGATAGAATAAATGGTAATTATTCAGCACCTCCTCTGACGGAAAGCATTTCCGTCAGAGGATGCGGCGGCCGCAGAATGAAGTCAGATGCCATGCGGAGCATCACAGATACAGATGGCGCA
>CACXFW010000320.1 GCA_902767065.1 uncultured Lachnospiraceae bacterium
CCTGGAACCGCTCAGATCCGTCAGATAAGCAAGCTTATCTGACTGGATCATGAGCAATTCCAGGAGGTGCTGAATAATTACATAATACAGGCAGCTGCGTAATTGTCAGTCCCTGCTTATAAGAATATTTGCCATGATTAAAACGATTGCATTGATAATACTGTTGCTGTCTTCAATACCTCTTTTCACTGGGTACGACGATTCTGCCGGATTTCCACGAAAGCAGGTTGAGTTTTCTTTCGAGCTGGAGGATGGAACAACGGTTTTAACGCAGGATAATGTCTCTGACGCTGTTTTGAAAACATATATAGACACTTCGGGCAATCAGGCATATCTGGTGGAAATCATGTTTGACGCTGCCGGGAAAGAGGCTTTCGCTCAGGCAACTGCAGATCATATCGGGGAGCGGATTGTTATCCTGGTGAACGGAGAGACTGTCAGCACACCGGTGATCATGGAACCTATAACAAACGGTAAAAGCGTGATTACCGGTCTTTCCTATAAGGAAGCAGAGGATCTGGCGGATCTGAATAACAGAAGTAAAGGGTGATCTGCAATGGAGAGAGTGACGAAGAAACGAAGATTCAACATGTTAACGGGATGAAAGCTTGTCTTCGAAACGGAGAATTCTTTATGCCAAGTAGTAACACCCCTGTCGATAGCAGACGTTTGATCCTTGTTGTCGAGGATGAAGAGATCAACCGGGCGATCCTTGGAGCGATCCTGGAGAAGGACTACGATGTCATTTTTGCCCGGGATGGAGAGGAAGCCCTTAAGAAGACCGAAGAAAACAGGGAGATCCTGTCGCTGGTCATTCTGGATCTGATCATGCCGGGGATGCCGGGAATTGAAGCGCTCCGGCAGATCAGGGCCAGTCAGGAATACCAGGATATCCCGGTGATTGTCGCATCAGGGGATCAGTCTCAGGAGATAGAGTGCTTAAATGCGGGAGCCAGTGACTTTATCCAGAAGCCTTATCCGGAACCGGGAGTCATCCTGGCACGCGTGCGCCGTACGATTGAATTATTTGAGGGCAGGCGGATCATTCATTTAACGGAGCGCGATCCCCTGACGGGTCTTTATAACCGTGAATTCTTCTTCAGCTATGCGGAGCAGTACGATCAGCACCATGTGGACACGCCTATGGACGCGATCGTTCTGGACATCAACCGCTTCGGTATCATCAACGAGCGATATGGCCGCGCGTATGCTGATGAGGTGCTCAGGCGTGTGGGTGAAAAGGCCCGTGAGATGGTTCACGGCGAAGGCGGAATCGTCTGCCGGAAGGAAGCGGATATCTTCCTGGTATACTGCCCGCATCGTGATGACTACAAGGCAATCCTGGACAATGCTTCCAAAGGCCTGGCCGGAGAGCAGAACGTCACCAACCGCATCCGTCTGCGCATGGGCGTATATTCCGACGTTGACAAATCTCTGGACCTGGAGCGCCGCTTTGACCGGGCCAAGATGGCATCCGATTCCGTGCGCAACAGCTTCACCCGCAACATCGGCGTCTATGACGATACCCTTCACAAGGCTGAGCTGTATTCCGAGCAGCTCATTGAAGATTTTCCGAAAGCTGTCAGTGAAAGGCAGTTCAAGGTGTTCTTCCAGCCGAAGTTCAACATCATCGGCGAGAAACCTTATCTTGCAGGCGCGGAAGGCCTGGTGCGATGGCAGCACCCTGAGCTTGGAATGATCAGCCCTGGCGTATTTATTCCACTGTTCGAGGAAAACGGGCTCATTCAGGATCTGGATCACTATGTGTGGCGGGAAGCCGCCAGGCAGATCCGTGTCTGGAAGGATGAACTGGGATATACTGTGCCGGTCTCCGTGAATGTTTCACGGGTTGACATGTATGATGCGAACATCGTCTATTCTTTACTGGACATTCTTGAGGAAAGCAGGCTGGAGGCGGGGGATCTGCACCTGGAGGTGACAGAATCCGCCTATTCCGAGGACGCGGAGCAGATCATCGAGACCGTGAAACGTCTGCGGTCGATGGGCTTTCTCATAGAGATGGACGACTTCGGTACAGGCTATTCCTCATTGAATATGCTGTCCACGCTTCCGATTGACGTGCTGAAGCTGGATATGCAATTCATCCGGACGGCATTTGGTCAGGAGAAGGATACGCATATGCTGGAGGTGATCATAGAGATCGCCCGGCATTTGTCGGCATCGGTAGTGGCCGAGGGCGTGGAGACCCAGGAGCAGATGCACGCCCTGAAGGAGATCGGGTGCGATATGGTGCAGGGCTATTACTTCTCGCCCCCGGTTCCGCCGGACCGGTTTCAGCAATTCCTGCGTGAGGCAGAGAAGGACATAGCATCGCGCGAGAGTGAGAAGCCCGGGAAGGGCAGTCATGAAAAAACGTCTTCAAAAGACGGAAAAAGACCGGCCCGGAGAAGCTGGAGCGACATACTTCGCATTCCCATGAAGAAGGCCAGCTTTCTGTTTGTGATTGTCGCCCTGGTTGCTGCCACAGCGCTGTTCATTTCGGATTCCCTGGTGACGCAGGGATATCTGCGCATGGAGCAGGCCAGCGACCGTTATATCACTGCCCTGCAGGCGGCCATGAATCTGGAGATCGGGTCGGATGCCCTCACCAATGCGGTACGCAGCTTTGTGGTGACGGGAGAGATCAGATATCTGCAGGATTATTTCACCGAGGCGGACGTCACCCGGCGGCGGGATCATGCGGTAGAGGACCTGGAGAAGATGATGTCTGGTGACAGCGCGGCATATGAACGCCTGTCCACGGCCCTGACGCTGTCAAATGAGCTGATGCTCGATGAGTACCGCGCGATGAAGCTGACCCTGGATGCCGGGGATTATGACGAAGCGCTCATCCCCGATGTGATAAAGGATACGCAGCTGAGTGTGGAAGATAATGCAGAATCACCGGAGGAGGAGCGTGCCAGGGCGCTGGACCTTGTCTATGGCGACCGGTATGAGGATTATAAGTCCCGCATCCGCAGCAATGCGCAGCAGTGCACAAAGGAGCTTGTTGGCGTATCCAGCATGGAAAGGGTGCGCCTGGATAAACGGATGAACCTGCTTTTGGGCATTCAGACGGTGCTGACGGTGGTACTGCTGGCAGTCGTCCTGTTTATTGTCTTCTTTATCAGAGGCTGGATCCGAAAGCCTCTCAGCAGGATGGTTGAGCAGATGCGCGCCAGGGAGACGGTAACCTCAACCGGGGCGGAAGAGCTGAGGTTCGTGTCAGAGACATACAATGCGATATTCGAAGAGAATCAGAGGACGCATGAGCGGCTCACATACGGGAATATGCACGATGCCCTGACGGGCCTGTACAATCGCAGCGCCTATGATTTCATGCGCCACGACCTGGATATGTCCCGAAACGCTCTTCTGCTGGTGGATATCGATAAGTTCAAGAGTGTCAACGATACCTACGGACATGATGTCGGCGACCTGGTTCTGAAGCGTGTGGCGGAGGTGCTGAGGTACAGCTTCCGGTCCACGGATCTCGTATTCCGGCTGGGAGGCGATGAATTCGTGGTGATCATGTCGAACGTTGACAGCTCTATGAGAGACCAGGTCAGACGTAAGGTTGACCAGGCCAATGTAA
>CACXFW010000321.1 GCA_902767065.1 uncultured Lachnospiraceae bacterium
GCCCTGGTGATCAACCAGGAGTTCGCGGCAGCCCAGGAGGCAGCGCGGGTGCTCCGCTTCCCATCAGCGATTGAGATCAACACATTTGCCAAGGGGAAGGTGGAGCTTTTGCATTTCCGCATTCCGCGGGGATCCGTGCTGGACGGCCTGAACCTGTTCTCCATGCACGAGAAGCTGAACTGCAATGTTCTGGTATGCACACTGGAGCGGGATCAGGACATGATCATCCCGCAGGGTAATACGGTGCTCAAGGCAGGGGATGTGATTTCCATTGTAGCGCCGATGGAGGAACAGGAGCGGTTCTTCACAAAGATCGGCCTGGAGACCCATGCCGTGCGCAATGTCATCATCATCGGCGGCGGTGATGTGGCGCTCTATCTGGGGAAGATGCTTCTGAACAGCGGGATTCAGGTCAAGATTGTGGAGAAGAAGCTGCAACGCTGCGAGGAGCTGGCGGAGATCCTTCCGAGGGCGGCCATCATCCACGGCGACGGCTCGGATAAGGAACTGCTCGAGGAGGAAGGCATCCGCAATACGGAAGGCGTTGTATGCCTGACCGGCATCGACGAGGAGAATGTCGTTCTGTCTCTCTTTGCGAAGACCTGCGGCGTTCGCAAGATCATTACCAAGGTAAACCGCGTCGCGTTTGAGGAGGTGTTCGAGAGCCTGGATCTGGATACCATGATCTCGCCGAAGAACATCACGGCTGAACTGATCGTACAGTATGTGCGCGCGATGCAGAATTCCTTCGGAAGCAATGTCGAGACGCTGCACCGGATCATGGATGACCAGGCGGAAGCGCTCGAATTCGTAATCCGGGACAACTTTGCCAGGACAGACACCCCGCTGAGCAAGATGGCTCTTCGGCCGGGCGTGCTGGTCGGCGCAATCTACCGCAACGGGCGTTTCATTATTCCGCGCGGCTCGGATGTGATTAAGCACGGAGATACGGTTCTGATTATCACAACGATCAAGGGCGTCAATGACATCAGTGACTTTTTTGAATAACCGAGGGGCCGGAATATGAACTTTGCGATGATTTTCCGCATCCTCGGCTGGATGCTGATGTTTGAAGCGGCGTTTATGGCGCCGTCCGGGGTGGTTGCCGCGATCTACCACGAGGGGGATGTGGTCTGGCTGATCTGCTCCATGGGGATCTGCCTTGCGGCCGGATCTGTGATGGTTCTTGTGAGCCGTCCGAAAAATAAGAGGATCTACGCGCGGGAGGGCAGTGTCATCTGTGCGCTGGTATGGTTTTTATACAGCATTTTCGGTGCGTTTCCGTTCTTCCTTGCGGGATATATCACGGATTTTATCGACGCGGTATTTGAGACGGCGTCCGGGTTTACGACCACCGGGGCGTCCATTTTGTCGGATGTGGAAGCGCTGCCCCACTGGCTGCTGTTCTGGAGGTCATTTACCCACTGGGTCGGCGGCATGGGCATCCTGGTTTTTGTGATGGCAATTATCCCGCTGGCGGCCGGCGGCAGCACGATGTATCTTATGAAGGCGGAAAGCCCGGGCCCGAGTGTCAAGAAGATGGTGCCGAAGGCCGGACAGACGGCCGGCATCCTGTATAAGATGTATATTGGCCTGACCGCGATTGAAGCGGTGCTTCTGCTCATTCTGGGGATGCCGCTGTTCGACAGCCTCTGCCTGACCTTCGGGACGGCAGGGACCGGAGGGTTCGCGGTGCTGAATTCCGGGCTGGCGACCTATCCGATTTCGCAGCAGGTTGTCATCACGATCTTCATGATCCTGTTCGGAACGAACTTCTCTGTTTATTACATGATCATCACGGGGCATATCAAGGATGTTCCGAAGGTGTCGGAGGTGATGACCTACTTCTCCATTATCGGAGTGGCCATTGCCCTGATCACGGTAACCATCAGCCATCTGTACCCGAGCAGGCTTCTGGCGCTGAAGGACGCCGCGTTCCAGGTTGCCTCGATTATCACGACGACCGGCTACTCGACCACGGACTTTGAGCTGTGGCCTCATTTCAGTAAATGGGTGCTGGTGCTTCTGATGTTCTGCGGTGCCTGCGCCGGTTCTACGGGCGGCGGCATCAAGGTTTCCAGGATCCAGGTTGCGGTCAAGACGGTGATCAAGGAGCTGGACAACGCAATCCATCCGAACAACATCCGGAAGATCAAGTATGACGGGAAGCCGCTGGAACATTCGGTGCTGCGCGGCATCAATGTGTTTATCATGGCGTATTTCCTGATGATGGCACTCAGCATCCTGCTGATTTCCATTGATGACTTTGATCTGGAGACGAACTTTACGGCGGTTGCCGCGACGCTGAACAACATCGGTCCCGGACTGGAAAAGGTCGGACCGACCATGAATTACAGCGGCTACAGCGGATTTTCCACCTGCATCCTGATCTTTGATATGATCGCGGGCAGGCTGGAGATTCTTCCGGTCCTGATTCTGTTTTCCGTCCATACCTGGAAGGATGGGGATCTGTTCTCCAGAAGAGGGAGGAACATGAAGCGGATGCGCAGGGAAGATGAGGCGCTGCTGGACGAGGGCTTCTGAGAGATTGTGCAGGGCACGCTCTTTCGCGGAAGGTGCCGGATGCGGGCTTCTGAGAGATTGTGCGGGGCGCGGACTTTCGCGGAGGATGCCGGACGCGGCATCTCACCGAAGGCGGACGGAGCCTTGCTGCTGGGACAGATTCCAACGTGAAAAGGAATTCTGTTCGCGGGTATGAAAAGACGGGGTAAAGGAATGGACAAGAGAGAATATCAGGAAAAACTGCAGGAAATCAATCGCCTGATCGCAGCCGAGGATTTTGAGGGGGCTGCGCAGATCGCCGACTCCATCGACTGGAAGCGGGTCAGAAATGTGCAGACGCTGGTTATGATCAGTGAGGTCTATGAGCTCCTGGAGCGTTATGAAGACAGCAAGGTGCTGCTGCTTCGCGCTTACCGGCGCAGCCCGGTGGGACGGACGGTCCTGTACCGGCTGGTGGAGTGCTGCATCAGGCTGCGCCAGTTTGACCAGGCGATTGAGTACTATTCGGAGTATGTCCAGGCGGCCCCGCATGATAACAACCGGTATATCCTGAAGTATAAGATCTATCGCGGCAGAGGCGCGTCGCTGGATGAGCAGATTGATATCCTGAAGGAGTATCTGGATCAGGAATATAATGAGAAATGGGCTTATGAACTTGCCCGGCTGCAGATTCAGGCGGGACACACACAGGAGGGTCTTGCAACCTGTGATGACCTTGTACTGTGGTTCCACAGCGGAAAGTATGTGATCAAGGCGCTGGAGCTGAAGAAGAAGTATGCCCCACTGACGCCGAAGCAGCAGGAGATCTATGATAACCGGTTTGAGGAAGAGGAGGAGCCGGAGATTCGTCCGGAATCTTATCTGAGCGAGGCGGCTTCTTTAGCGAAGGCGGAGCGGGCGGAGGCAGCCCAGGAGGAGATCAAGAGCGAGCTGGCCGTGGACATTTCGCATACCGCGCAGGTTGAGGCGACGAAGGTGGAGCTGTCTCGAAAGGCCGAGGCGGCGCAGGCCGAGATCGACCGGAAGGCGGCCCAGTCGAGGGAGGCGTTGTCTGCAAGGACGCCTTCCCGGGATCAGGATGGGCGCAGTGCCGATTTGGCGGCTGCAGGCATTTCGTCAGCGAAGGCTCAGGCATCTGAAACGGCGGCCAGTGCTGCATCCGTTTCTGAATCGGCAGACAGGTTTGCGCCTGCTTCTGAAACGGCGGGGGCGCCGGCCTTTGAGACGGCAAATCTTCAGGCAGCGAAGCCGGAGGCATTAGAGTCTGCCGCGTCCGAGGCGGCGGCGAGCTTAGCATCCGCTTCTGAATCGGCGGTCAGCCTTGTGTCTGCACCGGAAACGGCGGGGGCGCCGGCCTTTGAGACGGCAAACCTCCAGGCAGCGCAGCCGGAGGCAGTGGAGTCTCCCGCGTCTGAGGCGGCAGACGGCTTAGCGTCTGCTTCAGAAGCGGTGGATCGTTCTTTGTTTGAGGCAGAGGAGAGTCCGGCTGTGGAATCTGAGGCAGAGGATACGCCGGCCGCGGGATCCAAGGCAGAAGGGATACCGGTATCTGAGACAGCGTTCGACGGGGTATCGGATCCTGCGAATGACGGTCCGGTGGTGACAGCGGAAAGCCTGAAGGATGCCTATGAGAATACGGAAGACGGCGCCGAGGCGGAGGAAGATCTCTATGAGGGAGCCGGAAGCAGTGATGCCGGGGCGAAGTTCAGGGAACCGGCTGAGCCTGCGAAGCTGCCGGAGGAATCGGAGGGATTATCGGATGAGTCTGCCGAGGCGTTAGCAGAAGATGCGCTGCTTTCAGACGGATCTGATGAAGCGTCCGAAGGACCTGAGGCATCTTCGGATGAGCCGGCTGAAGCGTCTGCAGAATCCGGGTCAACTTCAGACGGATCTGATGAAGCGTCTGCAGAATCCGGGTCAGCTACAGACGGATCTGATGAAGCGTCGGAAGAGCCTGAGGGATCTTCGGATGAGTCTTCGGAAGCGTCTGCAGAATCCGGGCCGCTTTCGGGCGGGACTGCCGAGGCGATCATAGGCTCAGCGGTGCTTCTGGGCGGGGCAGCAGTGGCAGCAGCCGCATCTTCCAGTGAGTCCGAGGAAGGCGGCCGGCCGGAGAAAGAGCCTGCATACCGCGGGATCGCGCGCGAGCCTGTGTCTGCGGAGCTGCTTCAGGCGGAAATGGCCAGGAACGTGCGGGAGATTGTGTCCGGCGTCGGACCGAAGACGTCTCTGGAGGCGGATGAGGCAGTCCTTGAGGAAGCGATCGACCAGTCGAAAGAAGACCAGGAGAATGCGGTAGCCGCACGGGGAACGGAGAGAACCTTCCAGGTACCGGCATCGGAGGCGTCCCAGAAGCGTCAGGCCGGACGCCTGACGATCGATGACATCCTTCTTTCCATGGGAGACGGAGGCGATTATGTACGTCAGGTGACGTCCGGCAATGTGATGTCCGCGACGGAAGAAGCGGAGATGGCAGCGAAGAGCCAGGAGCAGGCAGGAGGCGCTGCCTATGACGGATCTGCTATGGGCCAGACCGTGGAGGGCCCGGAGGATCGGACAGGAGAGGAGCCCCTTCCGGATGCGGATCCGGATGTTCCGCGTTTCCTGCGAAATGAGGTCCGGAAGGCGAAGCGGACCGCGGAGATCCCGGCTGTAGAGATCGCGGAGGCGGATGACGCGCTGAGAGCGGAGATGGGACTTGCAGGCAGGGATCAGGCTGCATCAGGCGATGGCGCTGAACAGACTGCCCCCGGGGACATCCAGGATCCGGCAGTCGCGGCAGCTGCGGCTGCATTGATGAGCACGCCGCGGGTGGAGTATACGCAGGAGATCGCCCAGGCAAAGACGCGGAGGCTTCCGGTAGAGGAGATCCGCAAGCTTCACGAAGTCTATCTGTCAGAGAATGCGGGTGCGGCGGAGGAAGCTGCGAAGAACGCTTCTCAGGCCGCGGAGGCTGTTGCGGATAAGGCTCAGGCCGAAGTGGAACAGGCATCAGCAGGTACATCTGACGCAGATGTCAGGATTGCGGAAGGGGCGCATGCGATCTCCCGTGCCGCATCATATGGAACGGAGCAGGCGGGAGCGCCGTATGCAGAACGCGAGCCATATGCAGGCGCGAATGCCAAAGCGCCGTATGCAGAACGTACGCCGCATAAGAGCGCACCGTCCAAAGCGCCGTACGCAGAACGCGAGCCATATGCGGGAGCGCCGGCCGGCACTCCTTATGCAGAGAGTGCACCTAAGGCCGCGCCGTCCAAAGCGCCGTACGCAGAACGTGAACCATATGCAGGAGCGCCTGCCGGAATCCTTCCGGCAGGAGGAGAGCCGCGTGAAGGATCGCAGGGCTCAGAGGATATGGGCGCGGGCTTTGCTGCAGGCGCCGCCGCTGCCGGTCTCGCGGCCGGGGCTGCCGCTTCCGGCGTGATGGCCGCAGATGAGGAAACCTACGCCGGGGATGCATTTGCCCGGAACGGAAGGATCGGCGAGCAGGTGACCCGGGAGGTTCCGAAGAGCGAACCGGAGCCGCCGGTCTATACGGGAAGGCAGCAGCTGAGGGAGAACCAGAAAGAACTGTTCCGGGGCTTTACTTCCATCGGGAACCTGTCGGAGCAGATCGCGGCGGCGATCTGGCAGGCGGAGAACCGGAGGGATGACCGTACAAGCAGGAGCGGAAACATTCTGATCCTCGGCGCGCATGGCTGCGGAAAGACAACGATCGCGACCGGAATCGCCAAGGCCATTGCGGAGGATAAGGGAACCCATTCGGTGAAAATGGCCCGCATCTACGCGGCAGACCTGAACCGTAAGGACATCGCCGCGACCATTGCCAAGATTGCCGGCGGCGTCCTGATCGTGGAAGAAGCCGGTGACCTGGATGATGCGATTGTCGATCAGCTGACGACCGCGATGGAATTCAGGACCGACGGAATGATCATGATCCTGGAGGACGAGCAGCGCTACATCCATGATCTTCTGATGCGCCATCCGCGCTTCACGATGAAGTTCACGGCCCAGATCTATATTCCGGAGTATACGGGAGAGGACCTGGTCAACTTCGGACAGATCTATGCGATCAGCAAGGACTATGTGCTGAGCGAGGGCGCCGTCGAGACCTGCAGGGAGCGGATCGAGATGACGAAAAAAAGAGGCGAGTCCGTGTCCGTGACCAATGTGATCGAACTGGTGGACCGCGCGATCAAGAGCGC
>CACXFW010000322.1 GCA_902767065.1 uncultured Lachnospiraceae bacterium
ACCCGGCAGATGCCAAGAATTGCACTAACCGCGTCGAACAGTCTTCCTGCGCTGGTGGAGGGTACGGTATTGAGTCCTCTGTCCGCCATCCGGCCGATTGTCCGAAGCTCGGCCGGGCTGCACACAGACAGGGCCTGTGCACAGAAGAGCGCCTTCTCTTCTTCCCCATACAGCGAGTGGATCATGGAGGCTGCAATCCGCCAGCCTTCCCGTGAGGCCAGGTCGCCGCCAACCATCCGAAACGGTCTGATGCTTCCGAACCGCTCAAAGCTTCCCCGGTCCGCGCGCATCAGTTCCCCGCCCCAGATGGTTCCATCCGGCCCCCATCCGGTTCCATCGAAAGAAGCACCGATCACTTCCCCTTCCAGGTCGTTTTCCGCCATGCAGGAGACAATGTGCGCAAAATGATGCTGCACCTGAATGAGCGGGACCTTTCGACGCGACGCCAGATCCTTCGCAAGTTCCGTCGAATGGTATCCGGGATGAAGGTCGCAGGCGATCACGTCAGCCCTGTGCTCGAGCAGATCCTCCATCCGGCGGATGGATTCTTCCAGAGCATGCACAGACCTGGGATCCGCAAGGTCACCGACATAGGCTGACGGATAGAACATGGATCCGATTCCGATGCAGAAGGTATTCTTCAGCTCTCCGCCCACCGCAAGAACGCATTTCTCATACGATGTGCCCGTCAGAACCGGCAGGGGCGCATATCCTCTTGACCTGCGGATCATGTAGGGCCTTCCACGTTCAAAGTCCATCACGGAATCATCGCACCGGATCCGGATCTTTCTGTCGTGGGATAATATGGCGTCCGCAAAGGAGCCAAGCTCGTCGATCGCTTCCTGATCATCCCTGACAATCGGCGCGCCGGAGACGTTTCCGCTGGTCATGACCAGAGCATCCGGCATCTTAACTTCCCCCGGATAATCAAAAAGAAGCATCTGTATGGGCGCGTACGGAAGCATGACGCCCACCTTCGGATTGCCGGGGGCAACCGCATCGCACAGGATGGAATCTTTCTTTTTCTCGAGCAGCAGGATCGGCTTCTGGTATCCGGTCAGGATTTTCCGCTGCGCTTCATTCAGATAGCAGGACCTGCCTGCGGCCGCCTCGTCACGCATCATGACGGCAAAGGGCTTGACCGGCCGCTTCTTCCTCTCCCGAAGCCGCATCACGGCCTCCTGAGAGGTTGCGTCGCAGCACAGATGGAAGCCTCCGATCCCCTTCACGGCCAGGATCTTCCCCTCTGTAAGAAGCTTCCTTGCCTTCCGGATGGCCTCTTCCCCGCGCTCCTCTCCTCCGGCAAGATAAACCACCGGACCGCAGTCATTACAGCACACAGGCTGTGCGTCATATCTTCGCGACCCGGGATCCACATATTCGCGCGCGCATTCCGGGCACATGGGAAATTCCTTCATGCTCGTCCTGGCACGGTCATAGGGAAGCTCGTCCAGGATTGTCAGCCGGGGACCACACTGGGTACAGTTGATAAAAGGATGCAGATACCGGCGGTTTTTCGGATCGAACAGTTCTCTCCTGCATTCCGGGCAGGTCGCGATGTCAGGGGAAATGTAGATCTCGCCGCGCTCTTTCTCACTCTCGATAATCTCAAATGATTCCATGAAAGGAACCGGATCCAAGTCCCGGATATCCATCTTCAGAATCACGGAGCGCTCCGGCGGCTCATTTTGAAGAATCCCGATAAACCTCTCCAGCGCTTCCTTTTCCCCCTGCGCAATAACCTCCACATAGGATCCCCGGTTGCACACGGACCCCACAATTCCCTGCTCCATGGCTGCCCTGCTGACAAAAGGACGAAAGCCGACTCCCTGCACGATTCCATACAGTCTGATCCGTTTTGTCTTCCTCAGGTCCGGCATCCCTCATCCTTTCTCCGCCTCATCCGTCTTTGATCGATCGCAGCCTGCCCGGAGACAGCGAAATGAAACGCGTCGATCCACGCTCCCTCATAGGGATCCGCCATCGGTTTCAAAGCAGGATCCGCGATGATCAGGTCAAACTTTCCCTCTCGCACAAGATCGATGAAGTCCTCTTCCTCCCGAAGCTGGAGGTCCCCCTCGATCGCAATGGATTCCTTCAGGTCAAACCAGGTCGCGGCTTGAATGAAACCTTTCATACCCCTTTCACGAAGAGCACTGCGGATCGCGTTCGCAAGAACCTGCTGATGGACAACCAGGATCCTGGCATCCGGGCTGAGGGCCCCGATCACACGCAAGGGGTCTTTCTCCAGCACAAGGAAGGGGTCTGCGGGAAAGGTAATCTCATAGGGAATCCCGAATTTCTGCTCCAGATAACGCGCCGCCGCGATGCCGGCAGGAGAAACCACATAGTTCTTCGCGGCTTCCGGACAGCGGATGACTGCCTCAAGCCCCCCTTCCATCCCGGGAAGAAGCACCTCGTCATATCCCTTTTCCAGCAGAGCGCCGCGGATCGAAACCGTCCATTCCGGATCAAACAGATCCAGCGGATTGAGCCCGAGCACGCAGCTGATTCTGTGCTCCCCGGAAGGGAGATGAAAACCGGTGCGATCATCCGTGGAAAACGCCTTAACCAGCGCCAGCAGTGTCTCCTCGATCCCACGGTCATACAGGTGCATCCCGTCCGTGGGGATGGCAATACAGGGAAGAGAGGCAGACCGCTCAGCCATCCTTGCCCCTGCCAGAAGATCTGTTCCGATCACAGCCGGAACCGGTGTCCCGACCAGTGCGATGAAAGAGGCATGGATTGTCCGGCAGGCTTCTTCCAGCTTTGCGACCAGCGCCTCATCCCTCCCGAGGATCGCATCCAT
>CACXFW010000323.1 GCA_902767065.1 uncultured Lachnospiraceae bacterium
AGGGGGCGGACAAGCGGTGAAACCGCTCTGTCCGTCCACAGCGAAGAACACGAAGTGTTCTGAGCAATGGGGGTGCTGAATAGTTACATCTTTTTTTGTAACTGTTCAGCGCCCCATGAATTCTCCTGGGGCGGGGAGTTTTCTCACCGGACGGTTTTTGAGAATTCGTGGGGCGGAGTGCTCACTGCGCCCTGTCCCGCTCATTTGCAGGATTGGCGAACTTCGTATACTCCGGCAGCCACACCAGCTCCACGTCGCCAAGGGGGCCGTTTCTCTGCTTCCGGATGAGGATATCCGCGATCCCCTTCCGCTCGGAATCCTGGTTGTAGTAATCGTCCCGGTACAGGAAGATCACGACGTCCGCATCCTGCTCGATCGCGCCGGACTCTCTCAGGTCGCTCAGCACCGGCCTGTGATCGGGACGCTGCTCGACCGCGCGCGAGAGCTGGCTCAGCGCCACCAGCGGCACGTGAAGCTCACGCGCAACCTCCTTCAGTCCGCGCGAGATCTCGGAGATCTCCTGCTGCCGGGAGTCATTTCCGCGCCCGCTCCCGCTCATCAGCTGCAGATAGTCGACCATAATGCAGTCAAGGCCGCCCTCCAGCTTCAGCCGGCGGCATTTGCTCCGAAGCTCCGGGACGGAGATTCCAGGCGTATCGTCGATGACCAGGTTCGATTTGCCGATGACGTCCGCTCCCATCACCAGGTTCTCCCAGTCGGAATCCTTCAGGCGTCCGTTCCTGAGGCTCGTCGCGTCGATATTGGATTCCTGGGCAAGCAGACGGTTGACCAGCTGCTCCTTCGACATCTCCAGAGAGAAGATCGCAACCCGTCTGTGCTCGCGAAATGCCATGTAGGCGCCGATGTTCAGGACAAATGCGGTTTTTCCCATGGAGGGCCTTGCCGCGACCAGGATCAGGTCCGAAGGCTGGAAGCCGCTCGTCTTGAAGTCCAGGTCCCGGAAGCCTGTCGCAAGCCCCGTGATCGAGGAATTCTGGCTGCTCGCGGCGGAGATCCGGTCGAGCGCGTCCATGACAATCTCCGCGATCGGCGTCAGCTCCCTGCCCTGCCGCCGGGAGAGCAACTGGAAGATCTGCTTCTCCATCTTTTCGCTCAGATCGTCCGCCTTCTCCTTATCCGCGTAGCACTCCGAGGTCAGCGCTTCCATCGTCCGGATCATCCGGCGAAGCTGCGCCTTTTCCGCCACAATCTTCGCATAATGCTTCGCGTTCGTGGAAACCGGGACCGCGGCGACCAGCTCGGTCAGCGTCTTAACGCTCGCAAGATCCTCCGGCGCGTCCATTTCCCTGAGCCTGTCCTGCAGCGTGACCGGATCCACCGCGCGGCCGGCTGCGTCAAGATCCACAATCGCGCGAAACAGCAGAGCATAGGGCTTCTGGAAGAAATCCTCCTCCGTCAAAATGGAGGAAGAGGCTGCGATCGCCTCCGGATCGATTATCATCGATCCGATGACGGACTGTTCAGCCTCCTGACTATGCGGCGGGATCCGCCGGATCTCATTGATGTTCTCATCCATCGCCTACAGCTTCTCCACCTTTACCTTCAGCTGCGCCTTCACCTTCGGATGCAGCTTCACGACGACGGACATAGTTCCGATGGTCTTGATCGGATTCTCCACCACGATCTTCCTGCGGTCGAGCTCGATTCCGAGCTGCTCCTTCGCCGCCTCCGCGACTTCCTTGCCGGAGATCGAGCCGAACAGCCTGTCTCCCTCTCCGGTCTTCGCCTTCACGATCACGCTGCTCTCGTCGAGCTTCTCCTTCAGCGCCTTCGCCTTTTCCAGGTTCTCCTCGGCGACCTTCTCGTCATTCGCTTTCTTCAGCTTCAGATCGTTGATCGTCTTTCCGTTCGCTTCCACCGCAAGGTTCCTGCGGATCAGGACATTTCTCGCGTAGGCGTCCGCCGCCTCGACCATGTCTCCCTTTTTTCCGACTTTATTGACATCCTCTAACAGAATTACCTTCATATCTCTCCAGCCTCCGTCATGCTTCTGAGTATCTCCTTGACGCGCACCACTGCTTCCTCGCATGTCACGTCCTGCATCTGCGCGCCCGCGCTGTTCATATGGCCTCCGCCGCCGAGCCGCTCCATGATGACCTGTACATTGACCTCGTCGATCGCCCTCGCGGAGATATACACCTTCCCGCCGTACTTTGTCACGACAAAGGACGCCGTCACGCCGATGATGTTCAGCAGCTCATTTGCCGCCTGCGCGCCCACCACGGTCGGGCTCTCCAGCCCCTCGTTCGGAAGAATCGAGATGGCGTAGCGTCCCATGAAGCTCTCCGCGTGGCGCACCGCCTCGGCCCGCGCCTTGTAGCTGTTCATATCATCGCGCAGCGCCTTGCGGACCCGGACGGTATCCGCGCCTTTGCGCCTAAGGTACGCTGCGGCCTCAAAGGTTCGGGAATTGGTTTTCGTCGAGAAGTTGTTGGTATCGATGATGATCCCCGCGTACAGGCAGTCCGCCTCCAGGCTCCTCAGCCGTACATTCTCCTCAAAGTACTGCAGGATCTCCGCTACCATCTCGCAGGTGGAGGAAGCGCCCGGCTCGATATAGGACAGGGCTGCGTTCTGGATCTGCTCCGTCGACTGGCGGTGATGATCCAGCACGACGATCGTCTTTGTCCTTTGAAGCAGCTCTTCGCACTCCACCATCGTCTTGCGCGCGGTGTCCACGACAACCAGCGCCGCATTGTCGTCACACAGCTCGATGGCCTTTTCGTGGGAAATGAAAATGTCCTCTTCGTAGTCCCTGCTTTCCCGCAGCATCTCAAGCCAGTTGCGGATCGACGGAGAATCGTCTCCGATCACGATCCACGCCTGCTTTTCGAGCGTCTTCGCCGCGCGGTAGATTCCCACCGCCGCGCCCAGAGAGTCCATGTCGGTGATCTTGTGGCCCATTGCGAGAACGCGCTCCTTCGACTCGATGATCTCGCGCATTGCCTGGGCCTTGACCCTGGCCTTAACCCTGGTATGGCGTTCGGAGCTGTGGGATTTGCCGCCGTAGAACTTCATCTGGCCGTCCCGGTTGAGGACTGCCTGGTCGCCGCCGCGCCCGAGGGCCATCTCCATCGCCGCGCGGGCGTAGTCATAATTCTGGTTATAGTCATCGCCGCCCACACCGATGCCGATGCTGATCGTCATGACCGTCTCATTGCCGATGTTGACGGTCTTGACCTCTTCCAGCAGGGAGAAATGATCCCCTTCCAGGCCTCCGAGGCTTTTCTGGTTCATAATCAGAAGGTACTTGTCCTTCTCCAGCTTCTTGCTCAGGGCATGGTGCGCCAGGCTGTATTTGTTGATCTCCCGGTCGATCAGGACATTCATCAGGGAGGAGTGGACCTCATCCACATTGTCCATGGCCTCCTCGTAGTTGTCCAGGTAAACCAGGGCAACCACGGATTTCTCCTCGCGGTTCTCACGGCGCAGACGGTTCAGCTCCGTCTCGTCTATAAAGTAGACAACGTAAACCATGGTGGCCGGCACATCCTCGCCGGACCATCGCTCATCGTAAGAGCCGTCCGGCCGGTACACTCTGTCCGGGCGGCCTTGCCGGTATGCTCCTCCTTTGCCGGATGCGTCGTATGGATCATCTTCCCATCCGGGATCTGATTCTTCGTCAAACCGGTCCTTGTCCCGGCCGCCGCCATCTGCCCTGACCGGGGAATCCTCCAGCACATCCTTCAGGTCAATCTTCTGGATGTGCGCGCGGAACTGTTTTTCTTCATAGTTCAGATCGATATCCTTCGAATCGGAATTCACCGGAAAGACCGGTTTCGTCAGATAGGGAAAGATCGTATCGATCGGCCGGTAATACCGCTCTGTCTTTCCGGTAAGTTCGCTCAGGGGATCATTCATCCACAGCACATACCCTTCCCGGTCAACGATCGCGGTCGGGATCTCGATCTGCCGGAGAACGCTCGCCTGGACGTCTGCGTACCGGCTCGCGAATCCGATCATGGACTGCAGGATCCTGGGCCTGTAGTACATGTAAATGAACATGATCACCAGATAGTAGCTGCATGCGAAGGCCAGACTGATCAGCCCTGCGCGGCGGTCGACAAAAAACAGGCCTGCCGCGAGGGCAAACAGGGAGAGAGCCAGATACATATTCCAGCTCCAGTACATCTTCAGATGTCCGCTGTATTTCACTCTGGATCCGGACTTCATGGGCACTCCTCAGGCATCAGGTATACTTGAACACTGCCACGCCATACGGCGGAAGATCAAAGGCGAAGGAATAGGGTTTCCCGTCGCACTCGCTCTCGACAGCCTTGTACTTTTCCGGATGCGGCGTGCCGTATCCGCCAAACCGCTCCTCATCGCCGTCCAGGACCAAGGTGTAAGTGCATTTCTTCACGCATCCGACGCGGTAGTCGGGACGGGCCATCGGCGTAAAGTTGATGACGAAGAGCAGGTTGCTCTTTCCGTCCGCGCTGTGGCGCAGGAAGCTGTAGATGCTGCGGTCCGCGTCATCCGCGTTGATCCATTCGAAGCCCTCCGGCACGCAGTCCGCGCTATACAGCGCCGGCGTGCCCCGGTACAGGTGAAGCAGCTCTGACACAAAGTCCTGCATCTGCCGGTGCTTTGGTTCCTCCAGCAGATACCAGTCGAGCTCACGCTCCTCCGACCACTCCCTCTCCTGTGCGAATTCCTGGCCCATGAACAGAAGCTTCTTTCCGGGATGCCCGAACATGAAGGTGTATCCGGCCTTCAGATTCGCGAACTTGTCGTCGTAGAGCCCCGGCATCTTGTTGATCATGGAGCACTTCAGATGGACGACCTCATCGTGGGAGAGCACCAGGCAGTACTTCTCGGAGTAGGCGTAGGTCATCGCAAATGTCATGCGGTTGTGGTTGAACTTGCGGAA
>CACXFW010000324.1 GCA_902767065.1 uncultured Lachnospiraceae bacterium
ATACGAAGCTCAGAATCATCCTTACGATCCTGCTGGGGTGTGTGTCTGCTGCCCTGTTTTATTTTCTGCTGGGAAAGATTCAGGACACCAGCACGGTCCGGCAGATGCAGCGCGAGATGGAGGATAATATCACGGACCTGAAAGAGCGCTATCTGGATGCAGTCAATTCTTTTAACTGCATGGAAGACGCGAATCATGAGCTTTATCAGGAGGATCTCTCTCTGCTGTGCAGTCTTCCGTATATGGATCCGGAATTCCGGATTTCCGACGAGTACCTGCAGACTTTGTATCTGGCAGGGGGGTTCTATGATATCAGGATCCTGGACAGGAAGGGAAATGTCCTGGCGTCCATCCTGGACAAGGAGGAGACTTCCATTGACGGGATGGAGGATGCGCTTGATCAGGCATTTGAGAGTAAAGAGATGGTTGTTGCCCCTGTGCTGGATGCCGAAGAGGATGTGGAGACTGAAGAACCGGGGGAAGATACAGAGGAAACCAGGATCCCCGCGCTGGTGGAAGACCCGTTCTTCTGGTGTATAGAGGCGTTCGATGAGGAGCATGCGTTTGCCGTTTTGACGTGTGACGCGATCAAGGAGACGCTTCTGGCATTTACGAATCCCTGGATGATGCTCATGGAGGACAATGTCATCGGCGACAGCGGATTTGATTTTGCCTGGGATGCCAGAACCACCAGGCTTTTGTATTATCCGGATGAAGCAGTCAGGTTTCAGCCGGTCAGGGAGATCGGGCTTAATCCGGATCAGATGAAAGATTCTTCCTTTGGCTGGATGGAAATCCAGGGACAGCGTCTGTATGTTTATGGGACGTATGTTCCGGACGATAACGCGTGGATCGCATGTGCGGTTTCCGAGGAAGAACTGAAAGGCGCAAATACGCTGATCCGGAATGTGCTCAGCATCCTGTTTGCGCTGTTTTGCGCTGTGCTGGTGTATTACGCGGTTCTCCTTCTTCGGCAGAAAAAGGTGAAAGTCCTTACGGATTTCACACATTCCGGAGCGCCTGTTTCCCATAGAAGCAGAAAGCAGAAGCTCCTGATTCTTACCTGCGCGATCGTTGTCATCCTGTTTTTGTTCCATGTGTATCTTCGGACGCTGTCCCTGATGTCGGGATGGGCAGAGTCCGCTTCCGTACAGACGGCGAAGATTGAAGAGGGCATCAATGGGCAGGAAGTGTTCACAAAAGGGTTCATTTCTTATTATGAAGATCATAAGCAAAAGCAGCTGGCCATTCTGGAAGGCCTGTTGTCCCGCATGCCGGACAACACGGCAGATTCCTCTCAGCTGGATGATCTTTCCTTTGCGATTCGTGCATATAAGATTCAGCTTCTGGATAGCAGGGGCAACATCCAGTCGGAGACCACTCCCCTGTCTTACCCATCCATGCTTGATGAGGAAGTGACGGAGGATACTGTCAGCCCGGCTGACGCTGTGGCGATCCAGGACAAGAATAAACCCCCGACGGAATGGATGTCGGACGGGCGTAAAGTGCTTGTTCCGATCCATGATGAAGACGGGGCTGTCATCGGATATCTGTATGTCCAGTACTATTCTCTGATGATGGACACTGCGCTGAAGCAGTTTTCGCTGGAGAACAAGCTGGCCCTGATCCGGCCGGGGAAAGACGGATTCGTCTTTTCCGTGGACGCGGATACCAATAAATTCGAATACTTCCCCGGGGATAAGCTGACTGGCAGGGATGCCCTGGAATATGGCCTGCAGGAGAGACAGATCAAGGATAACTACTGCGATTATATCGAGGTCAACGGGACTTCCTATTATGCTGTGTCGGACATGATCGGAACGCACCTGATCTACTACGCGATTGCCCGGAAGGATCTTTTGAAGTCGAGACTTCCGATCAGCATTCTGGCAGCCGCATGCGCGGGGGCTCTGCTTCTTCTGGCTGGAATCTGCCTGTATCTGAGCAAAGAACAGATCGAGTTGGTACAGCCGGCCGAGGGGCGTCATATGGCGGAGGATGAAAAGAGTTCTCCGGAATACAAGGTGCTGCGCGTGATCATTTCCTATCTGATCATCGGCGCGGTGGTGTTCACAGGACTCAGCAGTTTTCTGGCGAGTCAGAATTCGGATGGCATTCTCGGCTCTGTGCTTGGAGGCAGATGGGAGCCGGGCTTTAATGTCTTTGCCCTGACTTCCTCCGTGATTATTCTGTGCAGGGGAGGTCTGATCCTGTTCTTTGCATCGAAGTTTATCCATATTCTGGGAGATGTCCTTCCGACCCGCGGCGGGACCATCCTGAAAATGACCGGGAGCCTTGTCACGTATGTGTCGGTCGGCTTCCTCCTCTATCAGTGCGCGATCTGCTTCGGACTGAATCCGACCGCCCTGATGGCTTCCGCCGGTATTGTTTCGGTGGTTGTCGGTATCGGAGCGAACAGCCTGGTCGGGGATATCCTCGCGGGCATCTTCCTTTTGATGGAGGGAAATGTGCAGGTCGGGGATGTGGTGCAGGTCGGAGGCTTCAGGGGCTATGTCATGGACCTTGGCATCCGGATGACCAAGCTGTTTGACATGGACTCGGATGATGTAAAAATCATCCCGAACAATGAGGTGCGCAACGTGGTGCATATGACCATGCGTTCCTCGATCGTCTACAGCGAATTCCAGATCCGCTACGAGGAGCATCTGGAAAGTGTGGAGAAGATCCTTCGTGAGGAGCTGAAGAAGGTTCCCCATAAGAGTTCCCTCATCCTGAGCGGGCCGGTTTACATCGGAGTGGAAGCCCTGGACGAGAACGGCGTCATCCTGAAGACCGCGACCAGGTGCCATGAATCCAGCCGCAGGAAGGTGGAGCGGGAAGTCAACCACATCGTCTATTCGATTTTCCAGAAGCATCAGATCAGCGTGCCGTATCCGCAGGTGACGATGCATATGGGAGACGACGAGATGGTGGAACGGGAAGAAAGCTGAAGCGAGAAGCTCCCACGGCCGCAGGCACAGGGCTGGCCGGGGAGTGGCATTATACTCGCGAACGAAATTCTTTTCCGTTTTGGACGATTTCACCGCGGTATATGCGGTTAAACTAAGCGCTTTCCGGCGCTGACG
>CACXFW010000325.1 GCA_902767065.1 uncultured Lachnospiraceae bacterium
GAAGAACACGGCCATGACCATCATCATCACCATCATGGCCGGAACCTGGCTGACATCGAGAAGATCCTGAGATCCGGCAATCTTTCGGACCGCGCGCTCGCGCTGGCTCTGAAGATCTTCGGTGTCGTCGCGCAGGCGGAAAGCAAGGTTCATGGAGAAGACCTCGGGCACGTTCATTTTCATGAAGTAGGTGCGGTGGATTCCATCCTTGACATCGCTGCAGCGGCCGTCTGTATCGATAACCTGGGAATTACCGATGTAATTGTCACGGATCTTTGTGAAGGAAGCGGCACTGTGATGTGTCAGCACGGACTGCTTCCGATCCCGGTACCCGCTACGGCCCGGATTCTTGGTGATTATCAGATTCCGTTCCACATACTGGGAAATGTAAAGGGGGAACTGATCACGCCGACCGGTGCCGCGATCCTGGCGGCGCTCGAGGCGCGGGACAGCCTTCCGGAGCGGTTTGTGATCACCGGCATGGGCCTTGGCGCGGGAAAGCGGGATTATGCCACTTCCGGAGTCCTTCGCGCGATGCTGATCGAACCGGACGAAAAGAAAGCAAGCGACAGTATCATAAAGCTTGAAACGAATATTGATGACAGCACCGGCGAGGCGCTGGGCGCTGTCATGGAGCTGCTTCTGGACGCCGGAGCGAGAGATGTCTACTACACGAGCGTGTATATGAAGAAAAACCGTCCCGCTTACATGCTGAGTGTAATCTGTACCCGGGAGACGATGGAACGCCTGGAAGAGATCATTTTCCGCAATACGACTACGATCGGAATCCGGGAGATTGCCTGTGGAAGAACTGTTCTGGCGCGCGAAAGCAGGAAGGTGGATACTCCATGGGGGGAGGCAGACGTGAAAGTCTGCAGGATCGGATCAGACCGCGTTGTCTACCCTGAGGCTGACAGTGTGAAACAGCTGTGCACATCCTGCGGCGTCGGGTATCCGGAGATGTATCACAGGGTGAAGGAATATGCACAGCTGAAGCTTGAGAAGCTGCAGACGGTAACGTGAGAATTGGCCGGTCTTAGCAGGATACGCTCCGGCCCTTACGCGGAACTGCGGAATAGTTACCATTGTGTTTCTCATTGACATGGAACCTCCTGTTCGATAAAATAAAACAAAATTGCATGCAATGAAATTGTGCTTTTGAAAGGACCGAGAACCGATGGAAGACAGATACGAAGGACTCAAGCTGGGAAACCAGCTCTGTTTTCCCCTGTATGCATGTTCCAGGGAGATTGTAAAGAAATACAAACCTTTTCTGGATGAACTTGATCTGACTTACACACAGTATATTACCATGATGGTTCTGTGGGAGAGAGGCCAGATCAATGTCAAAGAACTGGGAGAGTGCCTGTATCTTGATTCCGGTACGCTGACGCCGCTGCTGAAGAAGCTTGAGATGAAGGGCTGGGTTACGAGGCAGAGGGCAAAGGATGATGAGAGGGTCCTGATCGTGACATTGACCGGAGAGGGCCGGAAACTGAGGGAAAGGGCGGCAGAAGTACCGGCGAAAATGAGCTGCTGCGTGAAGCTGTCCCCGGAAGAAACCCAAACACTTTATTCCCTTCTTTATAAACTGTTGGGGGATTGCTGCTGAATCATATTGTTGGTTTGATTCTGCCATGAAATGCGCAGAATTGCTGCTTGTGTTCTTCCGCGTGCCATGCTATGATCTGAATAGAGAGATGGTTGTTTATACATGCATCAGATTAGCAATGGATATGCGGAGGTGTCATATGATGAAGAGTATCAAGCTTCTGGCAGGAATTCTGGGTGTCGTGATTGCTGTTTATATTCTACTGATCTCATGCTACGAGGCTGCCTGGAATGTTCTTACGATGAGCGGGCATTTCAACGGATTTGCCGGAATCGTGATAGCCCTGCTCCTTTTGGCAGGCAGCATTGTCCGGATCGGAATGCGCAGCGCGGAAGATGATTCCGGTTCCATCATCTCCCTGGTGCTGTTTGCGATCGCCGCCGCGGTCGCATTTGCCTCGACCTGGATCTACCGCTACATGCAGACGTGGGCGATTATCTGCCTTGTGATGGGAATCCTTTCCGTCCTGATGATCATGTGGAAGAATTCGCGCAGGGAAGGATGACGTTCCCGTCTGTCCTGCCGGATGATCGCGTTTTTCTGATGATGTGAAATCTTTGAACAACAGACAGTAATAAGAAAGGCGGAAGAAAAGCGACCTTTCGCTTGCATCCTGATATTCACCATGCTATAATCCCTTTGCTGTGTCCGGAAGCCGGAGGCAATTCCGCTTAAGCTGGCGGAACCGGAACATGGCGAACCGCATGGACTTGCGGGGATTGCCCGGATCGTCCGGGAAGGGACGGCTTTGCATATCGCATTGTCCGTAAGCAGTTCACATATCAATCAGAGAGGTGATCACAATGAGAGAAGGAATCCATCCAAAGTATTATCAGGCAAAGGTTACCTGCAACTGCGGGAACACATTTACGACCGGTTCGACAAAGCCGGAGATTCACGTTGAGATCTGTTCTGCATGCCATCAGTTCTATACCGGCCAGCAGAAGGCAGCTCAGGTACGCGGCCGTATCGATAAGTTCAACAGAAAGTACGGTCTTAGCCAGAACTGATCAGGAACGGTTCAGTCATTACCTGTACGCAAGAGAGTGCATAAGGCGTAAAACCTTACATAGCCCGTTATGCGCCATTTTTCACCGGGCGCTCCCGGAAGAGAATCCTGCGCAATCTGCATAAGCTTTTTCTGTACAGTTCCTAAGGTAAGGAAGGTTGAGGCTGCGCGCCTCAGCCTTTTTCAATTCGGGGAAAAACTATGAAGTATTCAAATATCGGCGGCCAGGCGGTCATGGAAGGAGTGATGATGCGCAACGCCGAAAAATGGGCGGTTGCCGTGCGGACTGCGGATCAGCAGATCACGGTGAAGACCGGAGTATACAACGGGGTGATTCCGTGGAAGGGAATCGGCAAGGTTCCGATCCTGCGCGGCGTATGCAGTTTTATTGACTCTTTGTATCTGGGCATGAAAACGCTGATGTTTTCTGCCGACCTGTTTGCGGAGGAGTCGGAGAAAGAGCTGGAAGAGCGCCTTTCAGACGAGAAGAAAAAGGCGGAAAAGAAAGCGCAGAAGCTTAAGGCGGCCGGAAAAGAGCATGAGGCGCAGGAGCTTCTGGAAAAGACACGGAAGAAGGCCCAGGCCGAAAGACAGAAGCTTCAGGAGCGCGGGGATTCCGGAAACGGGAAGTCCGCTGATTCCGACAATTCAGTTCTGCTCACGTTCACGCTGATTTTCTCCCTTGCGGTATCGATAGCGCTGTTCATGCTGCTGCCGTATTTTCTGTCGAGGGCTTTGAGAACGGTGACAGATTCTGAGTCCCTGATTTCGGTGTGCGAAGCGATTCTGAGGATGGCGATCTTCTTCGGCTATCTGCTGCTGATCTCACGGATGAAGGATATCCAGAGAACCTTCATGTACCATGGCGCCGAGCATAAGTGCATCAACTGCATCGAGCATGGACTGGAGCTCAGTGTTGAGAATGTCCGCAGAAGCTCTAGGCAGCACAAGCGCTGCGGGACGAGCTTTCTGCTGATCGTCATGATCGTGAGCGTGATCTTCTTCTTCTTCATCCGGACCGGCAATCCGGTGATGAGAATTGTGATCCGTGTTCTGCTGATACCGGTGATCGCGGGCGTGTCCTTTGAGTTTATCCGCCTTGCCGGAAAAACAGACAACAAGTGCGTCAATCTTCTGAGCAAGCCCGGTCTTTTGCTGCAGAAGCTGACAACACGGGAACCCGATGATGACCAGATCCGGGTTGGAATCGCGTCGGTGGAAGCGGTCTTTAACTGGAAAAAGTACCTGAATGAAAACTTTGGTGCGGCTTATGAGCTGACACCGGAAGATGAGCCGCGCCCGGCCGACGATCTCTATACGATCAAGTGAAATCCTATGACGATCAGCGAAGCAGTACAGAAAGCGAAGAAGTGTCTGGAAGAAAACCATGTTCCGGACTATTCTGCCGACGCCCTGTCACTGCTTCAGTTTGTCTGCGGGATAGACCGCGCAAGGTATTATGCCTGCGGCGGGGAGGCTCTTCCGGACGCGGACCGTTATCTTGACGCTGTACGGATCCGCGCTTCCCGGGTTCCTTTGCAGCAGATCATGGGGGAGACATACTTCTTCGGCCTTCGGTTTGTGGTGACGGAGGATGTGCTGTGTCCCAGGATTGAGACGGAGCTTCTTGTGGAGGAAGCGTTGAAAAGGCTCTCCCCCGGGAACCGGTTTCTGGATCTGTGCACCGGATCCGGATGTATCGCCGTGAGTCTGCTCAATGCGAATCCGGAACTGACCGGCTGTGGATGCGATCTGTCAAAAAAGGCGCTTTCCATCGCCTTTCAGAACGCTGCTCTTCACGGCGTATCAGATAGACTCGTATTAAGGTGCGGCAATCTGTTTGACGCGGTCAGCGGAACCTATGATATGATCGTTTCCAATCCCCCTTATATCGCGTCGGATGTGATCGAAACGCTGATGGAGGAAGTGAAGTGCCACGAACCGCGGATGGCGCTGGACGGGGGAGAAGACGGGCTGTCTTTCTACCGCAGGATCCTGAAGGATGCCGGAAAGCATCTGAAGGAGGAGGGCTGGCTGATCGTCGAGACCGGATATGATCAGGGAGATGCGGTCAGATCGATCTTCATCGATCATGGTTATGGAGAGGTCCGGGTAATGCAGGATCTGGCCGGGAGGGACCGGATCGTACTGGGATGTAGAGGTGTCTGAGTGTTTGAACAGCTGAAAGAAGTAAGTGGAAGACTGGAGGAGATTGTCAGGCTGCTTTCCGACCCGGAGTGTGCCCGGGATCCTGCGCGGCTGCAGGCACTGATGAAGGAACAGGCAAGCCTTCTTCCCGTAGCCCAGGCGTACAGTTCCTGGCAGAAGGCCTGCGAGACCATCGAAGAGTGCGGGGAGATGCTGTCTTCAGAGCATGATGAAGAGATGCGGTCGATGCTGAAGGAGGAGCTTTCCGGCGCGAAGGCCAGGCAGGAGGAACTGACCCGAAAACTCAGGGTCATGCTCCTTCCGAAGGATCCGAATGATGAGAAGAATGTTGTCGTGGAGATCCGGGCGGGTGTCGGCGGCGATGAAGCGGCCCTTTTTGCTGCTGAGGTATACCGGATGTATCTGCGCTATTCGGAGATTAAGGGGTGGAAAGTGGAATTGACGAGCGTCAGCGAGAACGGGATCGGCGGATTCAAGGAATGCGTTTTCCTGGTGAACGGAAAGGGCGCTTACTCCAGATTAAAATATGAATCAGGCGTCCACAGGGTCCAGCGTGTCCCGGAGACGGAGAGCGGCGGAAGAATCCATACCTCTGCATGTACGGTTGCGATCATGCCGCAGGCGGAAGAGATCGACTTCGAGCTGGATCTGAACGAATGCCATTTTGACGTGTTCCGTGCCTCCGGAAATGGAGGCCAGTGTGTCAACACGACGGACTCCGCGGTCCGGCTGGTTCATGAACCGACGGGGATTGTGGTGAGCTGCCAGGATGAGAAGAGCCAGCTGAAGAACAAGGATAAGGCGATCAAAATCCTGCGTTCGATCCTGTATCAGAAGGAGCTGATGGAGCGGCATGATGCCGAAGCCATGGAGCGCAGAAGCCAGATCGGATCCGGAGACCGCAGTGAGAAGATCCGTACCTATAACTTTCCGCAGGGACGCGTCACCGACCACCGGATCAAGCTGACGCTTTACCGGATTGACCAGATCATGAACGGAAACCTGGATGAGCTGATTGATCCCCTGATCGCGGCGGATCAGGCAAGAAAGCTTGCCGGGACACAGGAAGAATAGTCCTGCAGAAATAATAGCCCGGCAGAAACAGCATGCCCTGGGATGGATCTGAAAACGGATAATCTGCTTCAATAGATGAGCCAGATCCCGTTCGAAAGCAAGAGTCCGGAGGACGAAGCAGTTTCGGTTACCGGACCGGTATCCGGACGGATCCTGTCAGTCATAAACGATCGTTTAGAAGAGAATAGAAAGAAAGGCGGAAGAAGACGATGCCAGGCTGGGAAAACAATGTCAGGAAAGTGGTCCCCTATACCCCGGGCGAACAGCCGAAGATCAGGGACCTGATCAAGCTGAATACCAATGAGAACCCTTACCCTCCGTCTCCCCATGTGCTGGAAGCGCTGCGTGCTATGGACGCTGACGCGCTGCGCCGGTATCCGGATCCGGCGGCGGAGGCTTTGACGGAAGCGATCGCAGAGCACTGTAAAGTTCCCGTTTCCTGTGTTTTTCCCGGAGTCGGATCAGATGATGTTCTGGCGATGTCTTTCCTGACCTTTTTTGCTTCAGGCCGGGAGATTCTTTTTCCGGATATCACATATTCTTTCTATGATGTCTGGGCGGATCTGTTCCGGATTCCATGGGAGGCACAGCCCCTGGATGAAAACTTTGAGATCAGAAACCGCGATTACTTCAAGGAAAACGGCGGGGTCATTTTCGCGAATCCCAATGCGCCTACCGGCGTTTTGAAGCGCCTTGATTCTGTCCGGGAGATTCTGGAGCACAACCGGAATGTTGTCGTGATCGTGGATGAGGCATACATCGATTTTGCCAGGACGGCAGAGGAGGCAGCCGTGGGCAGCGATACTCCGGCGGACAGCGCGCTGAACCTGATCGGGGATTATGAGAACCTTCTTGTTGTGCGGACTCTGTCCAAATCCAGATCCCTTGCGGGGATTCGGATCGGATATGCGGTCGGGTCCGAAAAGCTGATCCGTTATCTGAATGACGTAAAGTATTCCATCAATTCCTATACCATGAATCAGGCGGCGATCACAGCGGGATGTGCGGCATTTCAGGATGAAGCGTACTTCAGGAGGTGCACATCCGGAATTATCCGTACACGTGAGCGGGTCAAGAAGGAGCTTTCGGCACTGGGATTTTTGTTTCCGGATTCCGCTGCCAACTTCCTGTTTATCACGCACCCGAAGCTGAACGCTCGGGATTTGTTTTGTTCTCTTCGGCAGGCGAAGATCCTTGTCCGGTATTTTGACAGGCCGCGGATTGACAATTACCTTCGCGTGACCATCGGAACGGATGAGCAGATGGACGCGCTGATCCGGTTCCTGAGAACCGTTTTGAATTAAGGAGAGACAGGCATGACAAATGCGCTCGCACAGTGGTTTGCTGACAATCTCGGGAAGGTAATGCCCGCGGAGCTGGTCATCTTTATCGTGTCGCTCTTTCCGATTCTGGAATGCAGGGGCGGCCTGATCGTGGCCGCGCTTCTCGGGGTGAAGCTGTGGGTTGCCGTTCCGATCTGCGTGATCGGTAATGTGCTTCCGGTTCCCTTCCTCCTGCTGCTGCTGAAGAAGGTTCTTTTTCTGATGAAGAAGACGCCGCTGCACAGGATTGCGGAATGGATCGAGGAAAGAGGGCAGAAGAAGAGTTCCGGCATGAAATACGGGGAGTTCTGGGGCCTGCTTTTGTTTGTCGGGATTCCGATTCCCGGAACCGGGGCCTGGACCGGCTCTCTGGTTGCCACCATTCTTGATATGGACTGGAAGAAGGCAATTGTGCCGATTCTTCTCGGCGTATTGCTCGCAACAGTCATCATGACCCTGTTTTCCTACGCGTTCCTCGCGAACGTCGTGGGGTGACAATGAGGGATCCATGATGATCGCGGAATGGCAATGAGGGATCTATGGTTTTCGTTGGGTGACAACGGCTATGTATGAGACTTTTGCGCATGTCTATGACACATTCATGGACGAAGTGCCCTATGATCTGTGGGCGGAGCATCTCATCCTTGCGCTGAGGCAGAATGGGATTGAAGAC
>CACXFW010000326.1 GCA_902767065.1 uncultured Lachnospiraceae bacterium
AAAACAGGGCTGACTTTTGTCTTGCGTATGAACAATCATCCTGAGCGGATGTACCGGAAATGAATAATTCGGTGTGCTGGAATCAAAAAGGCGGAGGAATGATCCTGACCGGATCTTCCTCCGCCTTTTCGATACGCGCGCTTGTTGCTGCGCCGTCACGATTTCTTATCAGGCGAACAGCAGCCTCAGCCCATAACCGCCGTAACGTGATACTCTTTCACGCCCTCTTCAAAGGGGACAATGTTTCCTTCAACCGCTTTTCCGTTCACTGTGAGGGTCCTGATTCCCTTCTGCACATGGTCCGGGTTCTGAACCTGAATGTGATAGAGAGCGCCGCGGAACCTGCGGTCGATCGTGTAATCGCCGAAGGAAGCCGGGACGCAGGGATCGATCTTCAGACCGTCGTAATCCGGCTGGATCCCAAGAATATGCTGTGACACATTCACGAAGGTCCAGGCGGCCGTTCCGGTCAGCCAGCTGTTCTTGCCCTGGCCGAAGAACTTCGCGTCTTTTCCGCCCACCATCTGGCTGTACACATAAGGCTCCGTGCAGTGGATCTCTGAAATCTCCTCGAGATATGCCGGACAGGTTTTCCTGTAGATCTCAAACGCACGGTCTCCATTTCCGACGACAGTCTCCGCAATCGATACCCAGGGATTGTTGTGGCAGAAGATTCCGCCGTTCTCCTTGTATCCGGGCGGGTAGGAGGAAATCTCTCCAAGATTCAGGTAGTAATGGGTGTAGCATGGCTGCAGGATCATGATGCCGTACTTTGTATCCAGGTATTTCTTCACACTGGCAAGCGCTTTTTGCGCCTTCCCTTCTTTGACACCGATCCCCGCAAGAACACAGAAGCCCTGCGGCTCAATGAAGATCTTTCCCTCCTCACATTCGGAGGATCCGACCTTGTTCCCGTCCGCGTCATACGCCCGCACGAACCACTCGCCGTCCCAGCCTGCGGTGAGGGCCGCGTCATACATGGCTTTCACTTCAGCCTCAGCCTGGGCGGCTTTTTCGGTGAGGCCGCGGTAAAGGCACAGCTTCCTGTATTCTTCCCCGTACTTGACAAACATCCCGGCAATGAATACGGATTCGGCAACCGGCCCTTCGCTCGGCCCGCTGGTCTGGAAGGATTCTCCCGGCGTATCGGAGAAGCAGTTCAGATTCAGGCAGTCGTTCCAGTCCGCGCGCCCGATCAGCGGCAGAGCGTGCGGCCCTTTGTGCGTAACGATATAGTCAAAGGACCGGGTCAGATGCTCAAAGAGCGGGACACAGGTGGATTCATCATTGTCGAACGGCACCATTTCATCCAGGATCGAGAAATCTCCGGTCTCTTTGATGTAGGCAGCGGTGCCTGCAATCAGCCACAGCGGGTCATCGTTGAACCCGGAACCGATGTCGGAATTGCCTCTCTTGGTAAGCGGCTGGTACTGATGATAGGCGCTGCCGTCCGCAAACTGGGTCGACGCGATATCAATAATCCTTTCGCGCGCCTTCTCCGGAATCAGGTGGACAAACCCCAGAAGATCCTGGTTGGAATCGCGGAAGCCCATCCCGCGGCCGATGCCTGACTCATAGTAGGAGGTGGAGCGGGACATGTTAAAGGTAACCATGCACTGATACTGATTCCATATATTGACCATGCGGTTAAGCTTTTCATCCGCACAGTCCACACTGTAGATGGAGAGAAGATCAGACCAGTATTCCTTGAGCCTGGCAAATGCCCTGTCCACATCCTCGCGGGACTGGTACTTTGACAGCAGCGCCTTCGCGGGAGCCTTGTTGATGACGTTCGGAGCTTCCCATTTCTGATCAACCGGGTTCTCGGCATAGCCAAGAACAAAGACAAATGTCTTTTCTTCTCCCGGCGCGAGAGTGACATTGAGCTGATGCGCGGCGACGGGATACCAGCCGCTCGCGATGGAATTCGTGCACCCGCCGTTTCGAACCGCTTCGGGGTCGGATGCAGGATTGTAAGTTCCGATAAACGCTTCACGGGAGGTGTCAAAGCCGTCTGCCTTCTGGTTGACCGAGAAATAAGCGTAATGGTTTCGACGTTCTCTGTATTCTGTCTTATGGTAAATCGTGGAACCGATGACTTCCACTTCTCCGGTTGAAAGGTTCCTCTGGTAATTGGTCATGTCATCAAGCGCGTTCCAGAGACAGAATTCCACATAAGAATAGATCCGGAACTGCTTTTTGGCCGTGCTTTCATTCCTGACGGTCAGACAGTTGATCTCGCAGGGATCGTCCAGCGGGACAAAATTGAGAAGGTCTGTGCGGAGTCCGTTTTTGGAGGACAGGAAACGTGTGTATCCGATTCCGTGATGGCATTCATAAAAGTCAAGTGGAGTCTGAGTCGGCTGCCACCCGGGATTCCAGAGAACATCTTCATCCTGAATATAATAATACTTGCCGTTTGAATCATACGGTACATTGTTGTAGCGGTAACGCGTGATCCGGAGCATCTTGGCATCCTTGTAGAAACTGTACCCGCCACAGGTGTTGGAAATGATGGAGAAAAAGCTGCTGCACCCCAGATAGTTGATCCAGGGAAGCGGGGTTTTCGGGGTTGTGATGACATACTCGCGGGCGGCATCATCAAAATAACCGTATTTCATGAAAGGATCTCCTTAAAATAAAGCATGGCACTGATCCGCATACCGCAGGCGGAACGGGACAATACCAACAGACAGATAGTGGTTGGGGAAAACGATTAAGTTCCCTTGTAACTGCAGTATAAGCGGAAAAATGCGGAAAAGCAATCGTTTTCGAAAAGAATAAACTATGAAATATAACCAAAAATGTCACCTGAAAACTGTTGAAAATGTCAAATCGCAGACTGACGACGCGTTTTCAGGGTGTTTTCAGTTGCTTTTTTTCTCTTCTGTACGCTATAATGCACTACGAAAACGATTTCATTCATACAGGAAATAAGGCCATTTCGAAACGTTTTCTACCTGTACGGTCGCGAAAGCGGTCCAACCGTACAGGTAGAACTTTTTCAGAAGGGAGGGTTCGGATATGGTTTCCATGAAAGATATTGCCGCGAAATGCAGTGTGTCTGTCGCAACGGTCAGCAAGGCGCTGAACGGATACAGTGATATCGGGAAGAAGAAGCGGGAGGAGATCCAGGCAGTTGCAAAGGAGATGGGATATTTTCCGAATTCCTCTGCACGTGCCCTGAAGACGAACAGAACCTATGACCTTGGGATCCTGTTCGCGGACAACCTGCACAGCGGACTGACGCATGATTACTTTGCCGCCATACTGGACAGCTTCAAGGTGACAGCGGAAATGCGGGGCTATGATATCACTTTTACCTCAATGAATATGGTAGCGAACCGCAGAATGAGTTATTATGAACATTGCAGATACAGAGGGCTGGACGGGGTTGTGATCGCGAACATCGATTTCACGACGCCGGAGGTCCTGGAGCTGGTACGCTCCAGCCTTCCTGTCGTAACGATCGACTTTACATTTGACGGAAGGATCGCGATTGTCTCAGACAACGTGAGGGGCATGCAGGATCTGGTGGATTATGTCTGCCGGATGGGACACCGGAAGATCGCCTATATTCACGGGGACGACAACTCGGTGACACGGGACCGGATCTCGAGTTTTCACAGGGCTTTATACGGGTACGGAATCAGCGCGCCGGACAGCTATATCAGGAAATCCAGATACCGCGACGGAGAGACGACGATGTACCGGATGCAGGAGCTTCTGGCGCTGGAGGACCGCCCGACCTGTGTGTTCACGCCGGATGACTTTTCCGCGGTCGGGGCTTACCACGCGGTCCAGGAAGCGGGACTGCGCGTCCCGGAGGATATCTCAATCGTCGGCTATGACGGGATTCCGGTATCCCAGGCGCTGTATCCCAAGCTGACGACGCTGATGCAGGACACGAAGCAGATCGGCAGGAAGGCGGCAGAAGAGCTGATCGCCCTGATTGAGACGCCGAAGACCACTCTGATTGAAAAATACCTGATCATGGGAAAGCTTCTGGAGGGAGGATCTGTCCTGAAGCTGGCATGATCCGAAAAGGAGCAGTCCGGGATGATGAAGAACAGGAGAAGAAGAATGATTCCATGCATTCCTGCAGCCGGCTTTTTCAGAAGGGCGGCCGCGGGAATGCTGCTTTTTTTAATCCTCACATTTGCCGCAGGATACGCCACATTTGCCCAAGATGCATTCGGGCCTGTCTCCAGAGTGCTTGTTCTGTTCTCCTATACGCCGGTCTGGAAGGTAGAGCGGGATGTCCTGAAAGGACTTGAGGAGACAATCAGCCCGCTGGTCACCATGGATCTTGTCTGCATGGACGCAAAAAACCTTGACACAGCCAGCGCGGAGAAGATCACCTCACAGCATGTTGGCTGCCTGAAGGCGAAGGAGCAGTATGACGCGGTGATCGCCGTCGATGACGATGCTCTTGAGTACATCATGAAATACCGGCAGTCGGAGTTTGAGAAAGTCCCGGTTATTTTCTGCAATATCAATTCAAGGGAGCGGGCAGAGCTTGCCGCCAAAGACCCGCTGATGACGGGAATCTACGAAACCTTCTTCGGAAATGAGACCGTGGAGGCGGCTTTGAAGCTGTATCCGGAAGCAAAGCGGGTTGTCGGTATCTGTGACCATACCCTGACCGGTCAGGCGCAGGAGAGGCTTTTTGGTGAAATCGATGCAGGGAAAGACCTGGAGTATGAGCTTTTAGATATGATGGAGCTTTCCCGGGACGAGATCAGGGAAAAGATCTCCTCGTGCGGGGAAGATACGATCCTTCTCTTTCTGGATTTCGCTAAGGACAAGGATGGAAACCTGTACGGGCTGAAGGAAGCGTGTGAGTTCCTTTCCTCCTGTACGGATACGCCCCTGCTTACCGCGGATCTTGCCACAATCGGTCTCGGAACGCTGGGAGGCTGCGGGGGGTCTTACGAGGAAGCCGGGGTCAGGACCGCCCGGATTCTGGAGCAGATCCTGGACGGAGCCGATATGACAGATATGGGCCTCGAGGAAATGGAAGGGCGGTACTGCTTTGACGCAGCCCTCCTGAAGCGGTATGGTATCCGGGAATCCGACCTTCCTGCCGGGACGATCCTGATCAACGACAGGGAGCATTTCTGGGAAAAGTATGCTTCCCTGCTTCGCCCGGTCCTGGTCGTGATCATGCTCCTTGTTGTGATTGTCGTGCTGCTCGTTGCCGACCGCCGCAGGCTGGGAACGCTGGTCAAAAGCCAGAAGAAGCTTTCGGACGCCGAGATCCGGCGCAGAAAGGCGGAGTCCCAGTCAAGTGCCGTCGGAAAATTCCTTTCTTCTGTCAGCCATGATCTCAGGACGCCCCTGGTCAGCGTGATCGGGTATACGGAGATCGCGCTGGAAGAGACCGATGAAGAAAAGAGAACCGGGTATCTGAGGAAGATCAGGTCCTCCGCCGAGCTTCTGACAGGTCTTGTGAATGATACGCTTGATGTGTCAAGGATCATCAGCGGAAAGGTAAAGTTTCATCCGGAGCTGACCACCTTTGACCAGATCGCGGATAGTGTGGTGACATCTGTCAGCGAGACGGCCAGAAAGAAGAGGGTACGGTTCTCCAGTGAGATCCAGGATGGGGATGTGACAATCCGCGCGGATATCATGAGGCTGCAGCGGATCATCCTGAACCTGCTCTCAAACGCGGTGAAGTTTACTCCTGAGACAGGACAGGTTACCCTGAAGATTGAACACCTCCCGGAACGGGTAAAGGGGTGCAACTTCCGGATCTTAGTCAGGGATACAGGCATCGGGATGAGCCGGGAATTCCAGAAGATCATGTTTGAGCCGTTTGTACAGGAGCATCCGGATCCTCTTCATATGGGGACACAGGATGGAACCGGACTCGGCCTGACCATCGTCCGCAACAATGTGGAACAGATGGGCGGATTTCTGGAAATCAGTTCGGAGGAGGGGAAGGGAACGGAGATTGCAGCCTTTCTTCCTGTTGATGTGCCCGAGACAAAGAAAGAGGAGGCATTACAGGAAAAGAGGGACTACAGCCGCCTGGCCGGAATGCATATTCTTGTCGCGGAAGACAGCGACATGAATACGGAAGTAGTGCGGACGATCCTTTCGAGAATGAATATCAGCTGCGACTGTGTCAGCGACGGGCAGGAGGCTGTCGAGCTTTTCGAAAATGCGCCGCCCGGGACGTATGATGTCATCCTGATGGATCTGCGCATGCCCGTCATGAACGGATATGAAGCTGCGGCCGGAATCCGTTCCCTGGACCATCCGGACGCCGCCTCGGTCCCGATCCTTGCGCTGAGCGCGGATGTCTACCAGGAGGATGTCAAAAGGGCGAAGGATGCGGGGATGACCGGCCATATCGGGAAGCCGATCCGGCCTGAAACCCTGTATGACGCGTTGACCGATCTGAAGATCCGGTGACTATTCACGGCTCCTTCCCCACAGACCGTGGACCGTCTGCGCTGACGCGCATCCGTCGCATCTTCGCAGCTTGTTGTTCCCGGTTGTGGGGAAGTTCCCGCTCCACGGGCCTGATCCG
>CACXFW010000327.1 GCA_902767065.1 uncultured Lachnospiraceae bacterium
CCAAACTGCATCTGTTCTCCTGTAAGCTCCATAACCTGTCCAGTCTCGTCGACCACACGGACCGATCTGACGAGATCCTTCATCTCCGTGCCATAAGCTCCGGCATTCATCGTCAGCGCGCCGCCCAGCGTTCCGGGAATCCCGGACACCGCTTCCATCCCCGACAGGGACGCGTCGAGCGCTTTTCGGGAAACGGAAGACAGCAAAGCGCCAGCCTTAGCTTCAATCCTGCTGCCGGATACCCGGATTCCGGAAAGGTTCCTTCCAATCTGCACGATCACCCCACGGTATCCCGCATCGCTCACAAGCAGGTTGCTCCCGTTTCCTGTCACAAAGAAGGGAACCTGTCCTGACCGTAAGAGGGCAAGAAGCCTCAGAAGCTCCTCCTCGCTTCCCACAGTCACAAAAGCGTCTGCCGGACCGCCGATCCGGAAGGTCGTATGCTTCTCCATCGGTTCCATTTCATGGACCGCGTCTTCTCCGACAAGATCCACAATCCGGGTGATCGTCTCATCCGTCAGTGCATTTTCCGGGGTCATGTTCATCTCTTTCCTTCTCTTCTTTCTCTCATACAGCACAGACAGGATCATCAGGAGCAGGCAGGATGCGCTGATTCCAAGCCCCGGCAGGATCCCGTCAGGCATATAAGACATCCTGATCTCATGATCTCCCTTCGTGAGGGGAAGACCGGTCAGCGCCTCCCCGATACAGTCAGGCTGTGTCTTCACGCCATCCACGTAGCAGCTCCAGCTCTTGTCATAGGGAACTGTGATTACCAGCTCTCCGTCCCGGTCTGCCGTGATGGTTCCCGAAAGCGTATTGCCAAAGGCGCGGACATTTTCCAGGACGCTCTTTGACAGCGCCTGAACCACTTCCTCCTCCAGAGCGTCCGGACAGGTGTAAACGGTCGCGCTCTGGGTACCGCCGTCGCTGATCTGCGCCTCCAGGGATGCATCGTCCTGTCCGTCGCACGATTCAATCACATAAAGGTGATCCGTGAAGGTCGTATAGGTCTTGACAAACTCCGGCGTAGTGACGACCAGCTCCTTGACACGGTTCGGAAGATACACGTAGACCTGCTTTCCTTCCGGAATCCGGATCCCGCTCTTCTCTGCGTCCTCCAGGTTCAGATACCGGTCAAGGGTATAGATCGGTTCCAGTCCTGTCGCGAGACGGACAAAGTCCTCCTGCACATCGATCGGAGTCGATCCGGACAGATCCCACTGTGTAATCTCCGGATCAGCCAGAAAACCGATTCCGAGGGCATCCGGATTCTGATAGACGGTCAGGTTGTCATCCTTTGTCAGCTCCTCAAAGCCATAGAAGGTGCTTCCCTTTCCGTGAGCGCTCAGGACATAGCGGATCCCGAACACGTCGTTCATCAGGTTGGTGACGCCGTTGTACCCGTTCTTGTTCGTGCGGGATTCCATCCCGATCCTGTCGCAGAAATCCGTGACGCTCTGCTGCATGGTGGAATTGAACATCACCACGGAATTGGCGCCGCAAAACAGCGACACATTCCGCATCCGCTGCGCGTCCACCTCGGAGCGGAACCAGTCCGCATCCCCAATCTGCGCCATCAGCCTTTTGTAGGAGCGCTGGTCTTCCAGATAGATGGACCTCGTGACGGAATCGTTGCTAAGGATCCCGTATACTCCGCTCACACCGGCTTCCGCGATGAGCACAGAGGACATAAGAAGAGCGGCTGCCCTGCGGGGAATGCGGATTCTGCGAAGGATCAAGAGCAGAATGAAATAGCCTGCCAGCAGGGCGATCGTGATCCCATAGACATACTCAGGATACGGATTCTCCTCATAATCCTGCCCGAGCTGTCCGATCAGGCAGACCAGGGCAAAGAGGATGGGAACAAGACCTCCGATGAAAACGCGCCACAGGCTCATTTTCCTCAGATCCTTCAAGGCATCGAAGGCCATGACCAACACGACGCCGATATAAACGAACGCAAACCGGTTCGGCAGTCCGTTCTGCTGATGGAATCCGTGCCAGATGTAGTTGAGGGTCTTCATGCTGAAGCTCAGAAGCAGAAAAGCGGCCAGGGCAATTCTTGCAATCCGCTCCCTGACAGGGATCCTGCGATCCAGCGCAAACAGCAGCACCAGGATCAGGATGCTCACCCCGCAGTAGGCGTTCAGCCCGACCTGGGTATTCGCGATATTGATCGGCTTGATCGCGGCGAAATGCGTCAGCATCATATCCAGGAAGCTGTCAAAGGTCTTAAGGGTCAGCGGAAAATGGTTGCTCTGCATCGCCTCGGAGCTCGTGAGCGCGCGGTAGGCCGGCAGCAGCACCAGCGCCCCGCATCCGCCGGCAATCACGGAAAACCACGCAAAGCGCATGATCCTGGTCACAAACCGCCGTACGCTACACCGCCCGTAAGTAACAAGGCAGACAACAAAATAAAGGACCGAAAAGATACACAGCATGAATCCGATGTAATAATTGCACCAGATCCCGGCGCACAGCGCGATGCCGTACAGCCTTCCGTCTGAGGTATCCGATCTTTGCCGGTTCCGGCCGATCCCGCAGATCAGTTCGATTCCGCACATGCAAAGGGGAAGCATTGCCACGGAATCAAGCCACATCAGGTTAAAGTAGTACCCGATCATGAAATTGCTCAGCGCAAACATGGTTCCGAAGGCAGCGCTGACAGCAAAGGACCTTGTGTTTCTCCGATGCAGGTACCAGGTCATGGTTCCCCCGCACACTCCGATCTTCAGAAGGATCATCAGATCCATAAAATCGCATACGTTCTCCGTGGGAACCAGGGCGATCAGGAAGTTCAGGGGACTTGCCAGATAGTAAGCATACGTCGCCCAGAAATTATACCCGAACCCGGCCGAGAAGGAATACAGCAGTCCCTCTCCCGATCTCAGCTTTTCATGAAAGTCCGTATAAAACGGAAGATACTGATGCAGGGAATCAATGATCAGTACGGTCCCGTCTCCGAAGGGCCAGATCCCGATCAGGATAAACCCGATTCCTGCCAGAATGATCGGAATCAGCATTCCGATCAGAAAATAATAAATACCTGTGTGTCTGCGTGCTGCCTGCATTCTAACCTCTGTTCCCTGATGCTTCTTTCCCGGTCTGTCCCAGAGGACAATCATCCGCTGCCATACAGCCTGTGAGACGCTGTATGAGACGGCTGTCAGTCTACCGGGATTGCCTTCTGAAGACTCAATGAATAGAGCCAGGCCTCTTTCACCCGCTTCCCAAGCAGCTTTGTAAGCGCATCCCGATAGAGCGCAAACTGCACGCGGTAGCGTCTGACCAGACTCTCCTCGTCTCCGGGCACTGCCCGGTCGGTCTTGTAATCGACAAGGACCACCTCATCTTCCTCAAGAAAGAACGCGTCGATGATCCCCTGCAGCAGGATCTGTTCCTCATCGCTCCACTCCGGACGAAGCTCTCCGGCATTCTTCTGTATGACAAAGGGCTGTTCCCGCCAGAGCAATCCTGCCGCCTTCGCTTTCCGCATCCGCTGCGCCAGCTTTGAGGAAAGAAACGCACTCAGCTTCCCGGCATCGATCCTCGCTGCTTCTTCCTTCTGGATTTTATCACACTTAAGCATGGTTTCCAACAGTGCCTGAATCTGCTCTTTCGTGCGGACCTTCTCGAAGTCGAGCTCTGCCAGCACCAGGTGGTACACGCTTCCCATCGCGGCCGCACCGACCCTGCCGCCGCCCCCTTCCTTCGAAAGAAACTCCGGATGCAAAACCAGCCCCTCAACCCGGCTTTCCTTCAAAGGTCCCGGCGCTTCCTCAAAGAAAGAGGCTGTCTCCTCCTCTTCTTCCAGGCGGCGAAGCTCCGCCTCATACGCTTCATGCTTAACCTCGGAGACTGACAGCTTGCCCGGCATATGCTCCCGGCCCCCTGACCAGGCATAGGGCTTCGAGAGCATGGTTTCGAGGCGCTCATGCAGGGCGGGGTCAGTGATCCGGGAAGGATCACCGGACACAAGGTCCTCCAGGCTCCTTCTCGCCTTCTCCCTGGACAAGGCCTGATCTGACACAACCTCTTCCCCCGTCAGGATGCGCACCTTTCCGGGAAGCTTCAGATTCCTTTCCCCGGAAAACGCCGGCACATCCCATCTTCCGCTGTCAAAGAATTCCTCTTCCCCTTCATGCCTTGCCAGACAAGCCAGGATCCAGTCAAGCATGCCGGATGCCTCTTCGATGACACCAACCGGCAGCTTCTCCTGTTCCACCGCGCGATTGGCGAGCGCTTTTTTTACCGCCGCCTGCCTGTCTTTCATCAGACCGGTGAGGATCAGCTTCTGCTCCGAACGCGTCATCGCGACATAGAGGATCCTCAGCTCTTCCCCGATGGAATCCCGCCTCACGCGCGAGGAGATCACATTTCTGATCCGATTCTGTATCCTGATCCTGCTCCCGGCATCACGATAATCCAGCCCTGCCCCCAGGCGCTCGCTCAGTACAAGCCTGCCGCCGGCGTCCTGCCGGTTGAACTGTTTGTTCAGCCCGCACACAAAAACAACAGGAAACTCCAGTCCCTTGCTCTTGTGCATGGTCATGATCCGGACCAGGTTCTCCTTCCCTGCGCCATCCGATGCCTGTCCGATATCCTTCTGCGCCTTCCTGAGTTTCCCGATATACCGGACAAAATGAAACAGCCCCCGGTAGCTGGTCTCTTCATAGGCCATTGCCATATCAACCAGAAGCTCCAGGTTTGCCTTCTTCTGGCGTCCGCCTTCCTGCGCCGCGATCCGGTCCTCATATCCGGTCTCGTCGAAGATTCTCCACAAAAGAATGTGAATCGGCGTGTCCTTCACAAGGGCGCGAAGTCCTGATGTCATTCTCAGAAAGGCTGTCAGCTTCTCACGGATCTGAGGATCCCTCCCTGACAGGCTGTATTCCAGAATGCAGTCATAGAACGGCCCCGCTCCCGTCTCATGACGGATCTTTGCCAGTTCCCTGTCACTGATCTGTCCGATCATGGACCTGAGGGACGCCGCCAGGGGGATATCCTGGCGGGGATTGTCCAGAACATTCAGGTAGGCAAGGATCGTGCGCACCTCGACCGCGTCAAAGTAACCCGTGCTGGCATCCGGCCGGTTCGGGATCCCGTTCTCGTCAAGGATCCTGGAAAAGGTCTCCGCCCACCCTGCCGCACTGCGCAGAAGAATCGTGATATCCCGGTACTCAACGGGCCGCGTGAGCTTCTTCTCCTTGTCCCAGATCATCATCTTTCCGACCATGCTCCGGATGCGGGAGGCCACGATGCCCGCCTCCGCCTGCACAGAGTCGCCGGCGCCCGGCACATCGTCCTTCTGCGCAAGAATCAGCTCCGGCGTCATATCGTTTATGATCGATGTTTCGTGGCTGCCGCCTGTCGCTTCGCAATCCGTCGATATGTTTCCGCTTCCATCCGTCCAGGTGTCAGATGCCGAATCCTTCCCGCCTCCATCCGTCCCGGAACAGGGGGCTGGCTCCTTACAGGCGCCGCCTGTTCCCTCATCAGGAAAAGAATACCCCGGGCGAAGCTCTTGTGCGGAAGTGTACTCCACTCCTCCCACTTCCCTGCGCATGATCTGCCGGAAGATCAGATTCACCACATCCAGCACTTCCCTGCGGCTTCTGAAATTCCTGTGCAGGTCAATCCTCCGCTCGATCGCAGTTTCCTCCCGGGAATACGTCTGCGCCTTCTCCAGAAAGATTCCCGCATCTGCCATCCGGAAGCGGTAGATGCTCTGCTTCATATCGCCGACCATGAATCTTCCTCCAGGCCTTGCGATGCTTCTCAGAAGAATCTCCTGCACGCGGTTGGAATCCTGATATTCATCGATGTAGATCTCTTCAAAGTACTCCTCGTATTCCTCCGCGATCCTGGTCCGAAGATACCCTCCCTCTTCATCCGTCAGCGGCATCCCGTCCTCACCGACCTGGATCAAAACCCTTAGGGCCCAGTGCGCGACGTCGGAAAAGTCAGCGATCCTCCTCGTCTCCTTCTGCACGGCAAACCGTTCCCCGAACCGGTCAGCAAGTGTGATCAGCACATCCATATACCGGGCGGTTGCAAGCCGCATCTTTTCAATCTCATCCTCCGGCGCAAAGAAATACTTCTGCACCAGCTTCTTCAGCTGCCTGTTTGCGTGGTTTCGGACATCCTTCACATAATTCTCCAGCGTCTCGTCCACTGCAGGCGCATTTTTACCCCTCTTTTTGCTGCCCGGCCGGGGCCAGGGAAAGTCCTGAAGAAGCGCTGATCTCTCAGCCATGCTGTTGCAGCGCATAAGACGGGTCACAAGCTCCTCATGCTCCTCCATTGCCTGCGCATACTGATAAGGCCCCAGCGGCATCCGGCAGACAGAAAGCGCCTGCCGGAGGCTGTCCAGGATCCAGGAAAGCTCTGCCCTGATCTCATCCTCCAGATCCCGCATCCACTCCTGGCGCGTGCTGCCGTCTTCGTACAGCCTGGCGCAGGAATGCCGCCACATACGCGGAAACTCATGGGACATGGAGAATTCATAAAAGTCCAGAATCATATCTTCCAGCGCTTCGTCTGTTCTTCCCGGCGCGTAAAGAAGCGCGAAGTCCCGGAATGCTTCCCGGAATTCCTCCTGAGGATCCTCATAGCTCTCCTCGATGATCTGCGAGACTGTTTCAGACTGAAGGAGCTTCAGCTCCCCGTCATCCGCGATCCGGAAGGAAGGATCAATTCCCAGCTCGTCCGCGTGCTCGAGCACGATCTCCCTGCAGAAACGGTCAATCGTCTCGATGTGGTCCGAAGAGAGCATCGCCAGCTGACGCAAGGCAGTCTGCACGCGCTCCGGATCATTTCCCGCCGCCTCTTCCTCCAGCTTCACGCGGACCTTCTCCCTGAGCGATGCCGCCGCCGCATTCGTGAAGGTAACGACCAGCAGGCGGTCGATATCGACAGGGGAAACCGGGTCCATGATCTTCTCCAGAATCCGCTGTACCAGGACAGCCGTCTTGCCGGATCCCGCGGCAGCGCTCACCAGAAGGCTCTGCCG
>CACXFW010000328.1 GCA_902767065.1 uncultured Lachnospiraceae bacterium
CAAAAGTCATGAGCATTGATCCCAAACCTGTTGAATAGCGGATCCTGCATATAACCATCGATCAAAGTCTTGTCACAGTCCCAAATAACTGCAATAATATTCGCCATATTATTAACCTCATTTCATTCTTTCGCATAGCTGCAGGAGCTCTTACTGACGAGCGACAATACCGATTTTACTTGTCAAGTAGCAGAAGTGGGATGATCACATTCCTTGTTGTTTTTATGAATATTCTCTCTTACGCTATAGCTTTCTTGAACTTCGTATATCATTTGAAAAAAACGTAGGGCTGCTTCTATCGCTTTTACTTTTTCCTCAGGGCAGCCAGGCTGTTTAGAATCTAGTGATTTCGGCTTGTTATAGTTCTCTCGCTCAATAATCCCATGCTTTCGTTTCACCTGCGCAATATTCAGATTAGTCACATGCATACCATAATTCTCTTGAACCCACTCCCGGATCTCGTCGTATGTCGCCTTACTCTCCGCCGCTGTCACATCCATTTCATCCATATCAACCTTCACGCTAATATGATTCTTTGCTCCAGAAAGTTTGGACAATAAGCATACCGTCTCGACGTGCTCTGTATACGGAAACAGATCAAATCCCTGTGCTTCTTTTGTCCGGTATCCTTTGTCTCGAAACAGTTCAAGATCTCTCGCCAGTGTATCCGGTCCGCAGGAAATATAAATGATGCGCTCAGGAGCCATCCGGGCGGCAGTTTCGATGAATTCCGGAGTCGTCCCGCTTCTGGGGGGATCAAGGATCAAAACATCCGGATAAATGCTTTTGCCAGATTCCCGGTCATCCGTAAAAGCGCCGGCAGGCAGTCTTCCGGCGGATTGTCTTTGTGCTGCCAGCTCTTCCATGTACCCGGTTGCATCCTGATTCACAAAGCGGATGTTCTTCACCTTGTTGCACCGGGCGTTCCATACGGCATCCCGCACAGCATCCGCATTCAGTTCCACACCAATCACCTGCTTTGCCTTACCGGCGGCAATCAGCCCGATCGTCCCGGTACCACAATAAGCGTCGAGAACCGTTTCCTTTCCTGTCAGAGCGGCATAACGAAGTGCTGTCTCGTAGAGACGCTGTGTCTGGGGAGGATTGACCTGGTAAAATGACCCTGGTGAAATCCGGAATGTACACCCGCAAAGCACGTCTTCAATGTATCCCTTGCCGTACAGAATGATATTTCTCCCGCCCAAAACCATGGATGTATGCCTGTCATTGATATTCAGTATGATCGTGGCGATCTCCGGGAACCGGCTTCTAAGCGCTTTGATGAAGTTTTGCCTGGATGGGAAGACCGGATCCGTGCAAACCAGCGTGACCATATACTGCCCTGTAGCATAAGAGCGCCGGATCTGGACATGTCTGAGCAATCCGTATCCGCTGTCCTCGTCATAGACCCGGATCCGGAAAGACGGCAGCAGAGAAAAGATTGCCCCGGCAATCTCATTTGCCCGCCCATCTTCGATCATGCAGGAAGAGGCCGGAACGATGTGGTGAGAGTTCTTCTCATACCTTCCCAGGACCGGTTTCCCCTTCCGGTCCAGTCCGAATGCCGCGTTTACCTTGCAGCGATAGTGGGTGGGATGATCCATCCCGACAATGGGATGTACCTGGTCTGCAAGCCGGCCCAGAAGCTTATGCAGGCGGCGTTCTTTTTGTAAAAGCTGCTGCTGATAGGGAATCCCCTGCAGGTCGCAGCCTCCGCATCTTGACGCAGCGGGGCACCATTCATTTCCCTGCCCGCCTGCAGCAGGGCTTCGTTTCCCTGCTGCCTGGCTACGCGCCTTCGCCTTGCCTACGGGTCTGCCGGAGACTTCGCTATGCGTCTTCGTCCTGCGGCTTATCTCACCGGACGCCTTCCCCGTTCCAGGACGGGATGAAGCTTGCCTTCGCGGTCCCGCCTTCCTGCATGTATCCATGTTCCACTCCAATTCCGACCGCATAATCAAGCAGTCGTTCATATTCTCTTCTGGTTGTCTTCCGGCCCAGCAGCGGATGCTCCCGCACCCGGGGCATGGGCGTATACTGGTTCATGATACTCAGGCAGATGGCATTCCCATAGGTGCTGTGAAGCCAGGAAATGATCTCCTTCGCCTCGTTCACATGGCCCGGCAGAAGCAGGTGCCGGACAATCACGCCTTTTCGGATCAGCTGTGTCCCGTCCCCGGAGCAGAAGGACACCGCTCCCGTCTGCCGTATCATCTCGGCAATTGCCAGCTTCGCCGTCTCCGGATAATCCGGAGCGTGGGAATACGCCGCGGCGGTCTCAGACGACATGTACTTAAAGTCCGGAAGATATACGTCAACAAGCCCTTCCAGCATCCTGAGCGAGGATTCCTTCTCATACCCTCCGGAATTATAGATCACCGGAATTCTCAGGCCCTTCTCCCGCGCGATTGACAGGGCGTGCGCTGTCTGCGGAATGTAGTGGGTTGCAGTCACGAGATTGATGTTATTCGCGCCTTCCCTGTTCTGAAGGCGGAGGAAGATCCCGGCAAGTTCCTCTTCCGAAACTTCTATTCCCGGCAGCTTCCCTTCGGGGAGAGCCTGTGCCGGTTTCTTCGCAAAGCCAGCCTGCGCCTGTCTTCCCTGGAAAGACGCCTGCTCCTGATTCCCTTGGAAAGACGCCTGCTCCTGATTCCCTTGGAAAGCCGCCTGCTCCTGATTCCCTTGGAAGGACACCTGCTCCTGTCTTCCTTCGGAACCCGCCTGCGCCTGTCTTCCTTCGGGGCGTACAGCTTCCCTCTCTGGCAGACCGGATGCGCTTAGTCTGTATGATCCTGAGATCTCTGCGTTCTGGCAGAAGACGCACCCGAGGCTGCATCCGGAGAAAAAGACGGCGCCGGATCCTGCCTGTCCGGAGATGCAGGGTTCCTCCCAGAAATGCTGGGCTGCGCGCGCCAGAATGACCCGGTCCGGTGCCCGGCAGACGCCGAAGGCTCCGGCAGTCCGGTCAGCGCCGCATTCTCTCGGACAAAGCATGCAGTGCTTCATCATGGTATCCATGCTTGTGTCCAAAGCGGCATCTCCTCCCTCTGCACAGGCCCATAGTAAAGGCGCTGCCTTCCGGCAGCGCCTTCCAATCATGTATCGATTCTCCCACCGCGGAGTTTCTATACATCTATAAAATAAACCATTCCCTCAGAAAAAGCAAGGGCATGTTACCCAAAACCGCCGGCAAAAATGCCGGCGGAGCGTCCGCTCCGTGGTGGGTTTTATGTACGGGTGGGTTAAAGCCATCAATGATCGGAACAGACTATAAAACTGTAATCGATTCTGAAGATTAAGTCAACCTTCTACCGCCAAAAAAGAGGGGCGACACAAAAAGTTTACATAATCCCCTACTCTGACACGGCATAATCATGCTTCATGACGGATTCATCCTGCTTCGGGGCGACAACCAAAGTGGAACCGGAGTCATCGTAGATCGTGAAACGATCCTTTCCGCTTCCCTTGGAGGTATACAATGCCTGATCCGCACGCTTGACCATCTCCTCAGCAGACGGCGTTTCGACGCACCTTCTCGCTCCTCCGATGCTGCACGTTACATAGCTTCCCGTCTGTCCGATCGGGATATTCCGGATCTTCCTCTGAAGCTGGGAAGCCTTCACGGAGAAGTCAGGAATCGAAATGTCCCCGATCATGTACACGATGAACTCGTCTCCGCCGTAGCGCCCAAGAATGTCGTGTCTGCGGAATGTCGTCCGCATGGCGTTGGCCACCTCGATCAGAACCTCATCTCCGGCCAGATGTCCCGCAGTATCATTTACGGTTTTAAAATTATCAACGTCAATCAGCAGAAGTACACCGCCTTCGATGTCCTCAAGCGCCTTGTCAATCGCGTCCGTCGAAGCTGTATGGTTGAGAAGGCCTGTCATCTTATCATGCTTTGCGTCAGAACTGAGCCTGTTCATCGCCTCGGTGCGGAATCTTCTCCGAATCTCGAGAATCCAGGCCAGCAGGAGTGCACAGACGAACGCCAGAAGAAGCGACCAGATCACTCCCGGGACGCTGATCCAGCCATTCACCGGCCTGATGTCCAGAATCCATTCCCTTTCATAGACCGGAAATGAGAGCGAGGTTTTATTCTTCATGGATCTGGCGGTTCCGCAGATACGCTCCTTCTTTCCTGTCTGTCCGCCGGCATCGCAGCTCAGCTCATAATTGTACCCTTGATCGGTCAGCCGGTCCAGTACAAGCGATTCCAGCGCTTCCGGGAGCTTCATGGAGACCAGCGTATATCCCCAGAGCTTTCCGCTTTCATAACTGACCGGCACACAGAAGCTCAGCGTAAGGCCCACATTGTCGACAAATACCGGGCCGATCGCAGTCATTTCCCTCGTATCGGCTGCCTTCTTCAGTTCTTCTCCCGCACTCTCTGACAGATCTTCGTGAAGCAGGGAATCATTTCCGTCCTCCGGATAGACATACCGCACGACTCCGTCCGGCGCCAGCCGGATGGATGACATATTCTCCGGATCATAGAGCGCCTGTGCGATTCTTTCAAACTCTGCCCGGTACGCCGTGCCATCCCCGGACGATGCAATCTCCCTCTTCGCCTGATCCCCTTCCACATCGAGCCACGCTGCCGGTACATCGGCATATCCCTGGATCCCGGAAGTTTTGGCCTCGATATCGTGCGCAACCTGGGCCGCGACCCGCTGTGCCCTGCCTATGGCAGCGGACCGCACCCATCCCCAGCACGCAATTAAAGCCGCAATCAGGGCAGCCAGGCAGATTGCGAAACTGATCGCATACCGTTTCCCGTCAATCTTTGGAATCTTCATCGCCAGCGTCCTTCTTCCTTACGGGCGGATCTCGTCCAGCGTCTGTTCATAGGGAGGAACAAACTCTCTTAAAAAGATCTCAACCTCCTCCAGTTCCAGCTGATGCAAAGCCTCCAGAGTGGAGCGCTCCGCGTGCTCGAATTCACGGTTTCCCGCCTTGCGCTCCTCAATGCACTTGATGTATGCGCTCAGCTTATCCGCCCCCTTTACAAGGCATTTTTCCCGGCTGTACTGATCCCCGGGCTCCAGCACCCTGGTGAACTGTTCCCTCAGGTCCTGCGGAAGGAGCGTAAGCAGACGCGCATTCGCGTCCCGCTCGATATCCTTGTAGGCGCTTTGAATCTGCCGGTTGAAGTACTTGACCGGCGTTGGCATGTCTCCGGTCAGGATCTCCGAAACATCGTGATACATCCCGATCACCGCAGCCCTGTCCGCGTCCAGATTCTTCCCGAGGCGTTCATTTCCGATCACGCAGAGCGCATGAGCGATCATGGCAACCTCCAGAGAGTGCTGTGACAGGTTTTCATCCGCGCTGTTGCGCATCAATGACCAGCGGTCGATCCATTTCAGCCTTGCCATCATGGCAAAAAAACCGTATGTCTCCATCCCGCCATTTACCCCTTTGCCATGGAGATCGTTCCGGTGCGCTGCACTTCAAGGATACCGAAGCTTTTCAGAAGCTCCAGGAACTCTCCGACCACATCCGGAGTATTGTGGATCTCAATCATAAATGACTTTGCCGAGACATGCATGACCTTCGCCCCCATGACGCTGCACAGCTCGATCAGCGACGAGCGGTTCTGCGCGTTGTAGGAAACCTTGATCAGCATCATCTCAAGCAGGACCGACTTTGCTTCCTCCAGGCGGCGCACCTTGATGACATCCAGTTTCTTGTTCAGGTGCTTCTCGATCTGGTCGATCGTCCTCTGGTCGGCGGTTGAAACGATGGTCATGCTGGAAACATCGTGCTTGTCCGTCTCTCCCACAACCAGCGAGTCGATATTGAAGCCCCGCCTGGCGAAAAGTCCGGCGATCTGGGAGAGGACACCGTCTTTATTTTCCACAAGGACAGAGAAGATTCCTTTCATGATGTCCCTCCTTCTTACTTGGTATTGTTCTCGCTGTCGACATCACAGACCATGATCGCAGCCCCTTCGCAGGCGAGGAACCGGTCAAGCTCTTCGCCCAGCGCCTCGTTGGAATCCGCGTGAAAATACGCCATGTCGTACGCTTCGGCCAGCTTGTCGTAGTGGGGAAATGCGTACAGCCTGACGCCGGAGTAATGTCCGTCGTAGACTTTCTCCTGATGCTCACGGACCAGGCCGAGATACTCATTTCTGACAACCAGGATCTTCACCGCAATCCTGTTTACCGCGATCGTGGCAAGCTCAAACATCGACATCTGAAACGCGCCGTCTCCGCACACAGCCACGACCTGCCGGGACGGATCCGCCATCTTAGCGCCGATCGCGGCCGGGATGGAATAGCCCATCGTGCCCATTCCGCCCGTCGTCAGGAACCTCCCGTTCTTCATCACATAGTTGTCTGCCGACCACAGCTGGTTCTGGCCGACGTCCGCCACATAGACCGCGTCGTCCTCCATCTTCTCGGAGAGTGTCTGCACGAGCGTCATGGGGTTGACAAGGCGTTTGCTGAACACTCTGTGGTCAACGGTCGTGTGCTTGAATTCCTCCAGCTCCTCCAGCCATTCCTTCGTATCGATCTGAATCTCCGCTTCCAGAAGCTCCGTAAAGATATGGCGGATATCTCCCACCAGGGGGATCGTCGGTCCGAGCATCTTGCCGATCTCAGCCGGGTCGATGTCAATATGGATGACCGTCAGCCGTTTTTCCAGGTTCTCCGGCTTCGGAACCGCCCGGTCAGCGACGCGCGCGCCGACAATCATCAGAAGATCCGCATTCGCGACAGCCTTGTTGGCGTAGGGCTTTCCGTTGTTTCCCAGCATGCCGAAATACAGCGGGTGGGCTTTCGCGATCGTTCCGATCCCCATCATTGTGGAGACGAGCGGGATCTGGTTTTTTTCGCAAAAGGCGCGGATCACCTCTTCCCCGCTGCCCAGTATGACACCGCCGCCCGCGCAGATGAGGGGCTTCTTCGCCCGCCGGATTGCCGCGATAACCTTGGCCATCTGCTGTCCGTTTCCGGTGACGCTGGGCTTGTAGCTGCGCATCCTGACCTCTTCCGGATAGCGGAAGGCTTTCGACAGCTCCATGCGCTGTACATCGCAGGGAATGTCGATCAGGACCGGTCCCATCCTGCCGGTGGAAGCGACGTGAAAGGCTTCCTTGAAAATGCGCGGGATCTCATTGACATTTTTCACCAGATAGCTGTACTTGACGAAGGACTCGGTCGCCCCTCTCATGTCGGCTTCCTGGAACACATCATGGCCCAGAAGGCTGCTGTCGACCTGTCCCGTGATCGCGATCAGGGGAATGCTGTCGGCGTTCGCGGTGGCCAGCGCAGTAATCAGATTGGTGGCGCCAGGGCCGGAGCTCGTGACGCAGACCGCGGGCCTCCTGGTAATCCTGGCATACCCGGAAGCAGCATGTCCCGCGGCCTGTTCCTGCCTTACAAGGACATGTTCAATGCCGGGGTTTGCGTAAAGTGCTTCATAAAAAGGCGCGATCGCCACACCGGGAATCCCGAAGATCCTTGTAATTCCTTCTGCTTTCAGGCATTCCACCATGGCCTGTGCACCATTCATCATTCCGGTCCTCCTGTTATGCTTGTCTCCTCTATAAACGCTCGTCCATTCCTGACAATATCCGTTCGGATACAGGTCGTTTATTCCTGACAATACTCGTTCGGATACAGGTCGTTTCATCGAAACCGCTTCGTCCTCAAGACCCGTCCTTTCCAACGGTATCCGGCTGGCTGTTTCGGTTCAGCCCCCTCTAAGGATCTGTACAGAAGCAGCCTGCATATCCGGCGCGTCCAGATCTCCCAGGCTGCGTTGTTGTCCGCCGCAGCCCCTTTTTGTGTCCCCGTGGATGGGGCGCTGAACAGTCAACTCCTTTTTTATCATAATTTCTGCCGGCAGAAAACCCGCCGGCAGAAATTCTTTCCTCTGACATCTTTGGCAACGCGTGTCATTGACAGGCGATCTGGCGTGTTCCTATCCGATCAGCCAGTCATACATCTCCTGATACTTCCCTGCGGACACCTTCCAGGAGAAGTCTGCCAGCATGGCGCGATCCACCATCTTGTTCCACTCCCGCTTCCGGTCATAGAAGATCTGCTCGGCATACCTTACGGAACGCATCACAAGATCCGTAGATTCTGTGGGACAGCTCATTGTAATAGCAGATATTCGCGGAGAACTTCTTC
>CACXFW010000329.1 GCA_902767065.1 uncultured Lachnospiraceae bacterium
CCGGCCGCTAAGTCTCCGTAAGCAGTGGATCCCGTCGACGCTCCTGCTTATGGTTCCTCACGGGGGACCACAGGCACAGGGCTGGCCGGGGTGTACCCTGGAACGATCCGGAAAGAATCGCGGAAGCGGGCTTTGAGACACTTGTGCAGGCATGTCCGTGAGGTGTATGATAGAAGAGGGTTTTGGATTCAGCCGGAGTGTGACTTTCGTTTCTTTCCGTGCGGAATACATGAAACATGGGTTTTGGGGTTTTTCTGTGGGGACAGGTTCATGGGTGAGAGGAGAATCAATATTGCATACCTGACAGCGGACTGGAACCGTGAACTGGTCAGTGTGGCGCTGGGCGCCGTTGCGAAGTACCTGGAGTCGCACAGCGAGGTATATGTTCAGGTATTTGACTGCTTTTCCTTCGCGCTTTACAGTGAGAGGGCAAACTCTGCTTTCCAGATCTACGATCTGCCGGACTTTCGGAATTATGACGCCGTTCTCGTGCAGTCACACGAGATCACGGATACGGGAGTGCTCCGCAAGCTTGAGAAGCGGATTATGGAGGCCAATGTTCCCGCGATTTCGGTCGGCGCGAAGATGAAGGGGTGCACCTACATCGGAACGGATGATTATTCGGCCTTCCGGGAGATGACCACGCATATCGTGAAGAAGCATCACGCGAAATCATTTCTCTTTCTGCAGGGCTGTGAGCGGGATGACGGCAGCGGGGAAGCGGAGCTTCGAAGGCAGGCTTTTGAGGATGTCTGCCGGGAGAACGGGATTTTGGAGGAAAACATTTCCTTCTATGTCGGCAACTGGGACAGCCGGAAGGGAAAGGCGGCTGTGGAGGAGCTGCTGTCTTCGGGCAGGCCCCTTCCGGACGCGATTGTTTCGGCCAACGACGAGATGGCGCTTGGAGCGCTCGGGGCGCTGACAGATGCCGGGATCAAGGTCCCGCAGGAGGTGATGGTGACCGGCTATGACGGGATTATGAGCGCTTCCCTCTCCGCGCCGCGCCTTTCGACCATACACAGGAATTTTGACAATCTGATCACTACCGCGCTTGACACGCTGATGGCAAAGATCCGCAAGGAGGAGGTTCCGGACCTGATCTACAGCCCTTATCAGGCGGTTTTTTCGGAATCGTGCGGCTGCGCGGATGACTCCCTCGCCGAGCTTCCGCGGATTAAACGGATGTATTATGCCAACGCACGTCAGCAGGAGAAGTTCTATATCCAGCAGGATCACCTGACCGCGGATCTTTTTAACGCCAGCCATTACAGGATTCTCGAAACCATTGAGAAGCATTACCAGATCTTCGGGGAAGGCAATCTTTATATCTACGCGAACGACTATTATTTCGATCATTATCTGTCGGAGGACATAGAGGAAGATCTGGAGGGCAGGCCATTCTCGGATACCTTCCTTCTGGCGGGATGCGGCGGCCGGAAGCTTCAGCGGGAAGAACACAAAGCGTATATGCGGATCTCGAAGAGTGAACTGGCCGGGGCGCCGCTTCTTCGGGAGGAGAGGATGACGATCTTCTATGCGCTTCATTGCAAGGGGATTAACATCGGATTCCTGGTGCTGACCCAGCTGCCGAGCGTGGCGGAGATGCATCTGCACGAGAATATTGTGAACCTGTGCGTGTTCGCGATCGAAAATGCGCGCCAGCAGATCCGGTCGGAGAAGCTGAACACGAAACTGAACGCGCTTTACACGAGAGACCAGCTGACCGGTCTGTACAATCGTTTCGGATACGACGAACTGGCGGATACCGTGTTCGAGGACATCAACGGACACGGCGGGGATGTGCATGTGCTCTTCCTTGATATTGACGACATGAAAGGAATCAATGATCATTACGGGCATGAGAAGGGAGACCTGGCCATCCGGACGGTTTCCCGGGTTATGAAAGGCTCCTGCCGCAAGGATGATTTCAAGATGCGTTACGGCGGGGATGAGTTTGTGATCATTACGGAGGCCGGCAAGGCGGATGTGAAGGGACGCCTGAAGGAGAACTTCCGCAAGGTCAATGAGAGCGGGGAGCTTCCTTTCTACCTGGGGGTGAGCATCGGCGATTATACCGTGAAGGACAAGGGGCCGAAGACGCTGGATGACCTGCTCAGGCGTGCGGACGAGCTGATGTATCTGGAGAAGGAACGCAAGAAGCGCGGCGTGGTTCCCGACGTTTGACGCTGTTATCTCTCAATGATAGAATAAGCATGTAACAAAGAATTCTAAGACGCTCCGGGCGGGCACATCTTGGATGGATGAGAAAAGAGAGGAGATCAAGGATTATGAGATTTGGAAAGATCGCCGCTACCCTGGCTGTAACTGCAGGCGTTATGACGCTTGGCGCGGGTATGGTAACGGCCCAGGCGGGTGAGCCGGTTTCTGTGTGTATCATTACATCATCCGGCGTTGACGACGGAAGCTTTAACCAGGACTGCTACAACGGAATCCTGGCGTTCATCGACGAACATAAAGACTGCACCGTTACCGACATTAAGGAGTCCGATTACAACGAGCTGGTTCCGACGGTTGAGAAGTCGGTTGGCGACTATGACGCGTTTGTACTGCCCGGCTTCAACTTTGCGGGCATCGGTGACGTTGCCCTGAACAACCCGGATAAGAAGTTCCTCGTAGTGGACTCCACCATTACGGACAGCGAAGGAAACGCGGTGACGCTGGATAACGTCTACACCATGACCTTCAAGGAGCAGGAAAGCGGCTTCCTGGCAGGCGTTGCCGCGGCGCTGACGACCAAAACCGACAAGGTTGCGGTTGTCAACGGCATGCCGTTCCCGTCCAATGTCAACTATGAGCTCGGCTTCATGAGCGGCGTCAAATATGCCGATGAGGTTTACGGCACCAAGGCGGAGTGCGTGGAGCTTCCGTCCTACGCGGGAACGGATCTGTCCGGCAATGATGTCGGCGGAAACTACACCGGCGACTTCGGGGACGAAGCGCAGGGCAAGGTTGTCGGCGAGGCCCTGATCGAGGAAGGCTGCGATGTGATCTTTGTCGCTGCAGGCGCGTCAGGCAACGGCGTATTCACCGCGGCAAAGGAAGCGGACGGTGTGTTCGTGATCGGCTGTGATGTTGACCAGTTTGACGACGGTGCGAACGGAAGCGGAAACATCATCCTGACGTCAGCGCTGAAGGTCATGCACACCAACGTAACGCGTCAGCTGAATAACATCTATGA
>CACXFW010000330.1 GCA_902767065.1 uncultured Lachnospiraceae bacterium
ATTTTTACACTCCCTCTTAATAGTATCAAATATCATAACACAGTGTGGGAGTTCAGAAAAGAGGTTGTTGGTTGTTTCACGTGAAACTTTTTCTATCTGTGTTACCGGTCACGATCCGGCCAGCTTGTTACACTGCTCCGCCGCCCTGTGCCTGTGGCCCCCGTGAGAAATATTTATACCTGTGCGGTTGCCATGCGGTTCTTGATTCTGTGCTCGATTTATCGAAGCACAGAATCAAGGTTCGTATGAGCAACCGCACGGGTGGAATTATTTTTGCGGGTTCTGAATAAGAGATACCGGTTAACGTCAGCGGTTTCAGGGCGGCAGCGCCGGAACGGGCCTGGATTAACCGCATATCCCGCGGCCTATGCTTTCGATGGGGAAAGAACTGTGCGCGCGGGTGCAGATTAAGAGTTAAAGGAGTAGATCATCATGGAAAAGACGATGGAGAAGATCGTAGCGCTTGCGAAGAACCGGGGCTTTGTGTATCCGGGAAGCGAGATCTACGGCGGGCTTGCGAACACCTGGGATTACGGCAATCTTGGCGTCGAGCTGAAGAACAATGTCAAGAAGGCCTGGTGGCAGAAGTTTGTGCAGGAGAGTCCGTACAACGTCGGCGTTGACTGCGCGATCCTCATGAACAGCCAGACATGGGTTGCTTCCGGCCACATCGGAGGCTTTTCCGATCCGCTGATGGACTGTAAGGAATGCCATGAAAGGTTCCGCGCGGACCAGCTGATTGAGAATTACTGCAAATCGAAGGGAATCGATCTCGGGAAGAGCGTGGACGCCATGAGCCACGAGGAGATGAAGGCGTTTGTCGATGACAATGAGATTCCCTGCCCGACCTGCGGCAAGCATAACTTTACGGATATCCGTCAGTTCAACCTGATGTTCAAGACCTTCCAGGGTGTCACCGAGGACGCGAAGAACACGGTGTATCTGCGCCCGGAGACGGCACAGGGCATCTTTGTCAACTTTAAGAATGTCCAGAGAACCTCCAGAAAGAAGGTTCCCTTCGGGATCGGCCAGATCGGCAAGTCCTTCCGGAATGAGATCACGCCGGGCAACTTCACGTTCCGTACGCGTGAGTTCGAACAGATGGAGCTTGAATTCTTCTGCAGGCCCGGAAGCGACCTGGAGTGGTTCGAATACTGGAGGGGCTTCTGCAGAGACTGGCTCCTGTCCCTGGGAATTAAGGAGGAAGAGCTGAGGCTGCGCGACCACGATCCCGCCGAGCTCGCATTTTATTCCAAGGGAACGACCGACATCGAGTTCCTGTTCCCGTTCGGATGGGGCGAGCTGTGGGGCATCGCCGACAGGACGGACTATGACCTGACGCAGCATCAGAATACGTCCGGACAGGACATGAGCTACTTTGACGATACGACGAACGAGAAGTATGTGCCGTATGTCATCGAGCCGTCGCTCGGCGCGGACAGAGTCGTCCTTGCCTTTTTGTGCGCAGCTTATGATGAAGAGGTTCTGGACGATGAGAAGAATGACGTGCGCACGGTCCTCAGATTCCATCCGGCTCTGGCTCCGGTCAAGATCAGCGTCCTGCCGCTGAGCAAGAAGCTGGCGGATCCGGCGCAGAAGGTCTGGGAGATGCTCTCAAAGAAGTACAACTGTGAATTCGACGACAGAGGCGCGATCGGAAAGCGCTACAGAAGGGCAGACGAGATCGGGACGCCGTTCTGCGTCACCTATGATTTTGATTCAGAGACCGACGGCTGCGTGACGATCCGTGAGCGCGATTCCATGGAGCAGGTGCGCGTGAAGATCGACGAGCTTGACCGGTGGTTTGACGGTAAGTTTGCATTCTGAATTCCGCATGGCGAAACCGGCCGGCATTTTGCTTATCCGGCTGACCGGAATGAATCAGCCAAATGAACCGGGCAGGACAGGATCAGGATAGAACAGGATAAGGTAACTATTCAGCACCCCCCATTGCTCAGAACACTTCGTGTTCTTCGCTGTGGGCGGACAGAGCGGTTTCACCGCTTGTCCGCCCCCTGG
>CACXFW010000331.1 GCA_902767065.1 uncultured Lachnospiraceae bacterium
AGTGACATTCCCAGACAGGAACGTCCTTATGAAAAGTGCGAACGCTTCGGAAGCGGTGCGCTCAGTGATTCAGAGCTTCTGGCCGTTTTGCTTAGATCCGGCGCCGAGGGGATCAGCGCCCTTGAGATGAGTCGTGCGGTTCTTGAGTCTCTTGGCAGCGGCGGCATTGCCAGACTGCACAATATCAGTCTTGAGGATCTTCAGAAGATCCGGGGGATCGGGAAGGTGAAGGCGCTGCAGATTCGCTGCATCGCCGAGCTGTCCAAAAGGATCGCACAGGCGAAGATCGGCGCGGAAGACGACCTGGTTTACGATAATCCGGAAGTCATCGGATCCTATTACATGGAAGAGATGCGCCATGAGATGCAGGAGATCGTTCTGGTCCTGTGCCTGAGCAGCAAGGGGAAGCTGCTTGGCAGAAAGGTCATTTCCAGAGGAAACGTGAATACCGCGATCCTTCATCCCAGGGAGATCTTTATCGAAGCTTTGTCCCGCCAGGCCGCTTCCATCATTCTTCTGCATAACCATCCCAGCGGGGATCCGACTCCGTCCGCCGAGGATATCGCGGTCACGAAGAAGATCGCAGATGCCGGAGAGATGATCGGAATTCCGCTGACAGACCATCTGGTGATCGGCGACAGAACCTTCGTCAGCATGCGCATGTCGCGTCTTCTTGGTTCTGAATCAAGGAAGGCGGGATAATGGCTGCGAGGCGATCTGCCGCGAGATGCCATTGAAGTCTTTCCATCGGCAGTGAATTCCGTTCGCGGAGATCAGAATAAGGGGCAGCCTGAAAGGCAGAACAGACATACATGTTTTTTTCGAATATGATCGGGGTGGACCTTGGCACGGACACACTGAAGCTGCGCGACAAAAGCGGGGACAAGTTCATGGAGAGCCGCAACATGATCGCGCGGCGCGGCAGAAAGATTCTGGCAATCGGCAATGAGGCTTACCTCATGTACGAGAAGAATCCGACTTCCGTCCAGGTCGTGCGCCCCATGACGGGAGGCGTCATAGCCTCCGCTGAGGACATGGAGAGTGTGCTGACCTACACGCTCCGGAAATTTACCACCTTTTCCCAGAAAAGTGCGGGAATCTGCATCGCGGTGCCATCCCAGGTAACCCCTGTGGAACAGCGCGCTTTTTATAATGTCTGCAACTCGACCTTAAGTCCCGGCAGGGTCCATCTTGTCGAAAAAGGGATCGCAGACGCGGTTTCCATCGGTCTTCCCGTGCTGGGGCCGGAAGGGCACATGGTCGTAAACATCGGTGCGGATACGACGGAGATTTCCGTCATTTCCGACGGGAAGGTCATCATCGGCAGGACGCTGAAGGAAGGCGGCTTTACACTGGATGACGATATCGTCACAATGGTGCGCCGCAAGTTTAACATCGGCATCGGCCGGCGGACCGCGGAAATGCTCAAGAACAACCTGGCATTTATGATCAATGGCCCCAGGCTTGAGCAGAAGGTCTTTGGAATCCATACGCTTTCCGGCCTGCCGAAGTCTGATATGATCCCGGCCCTTGCCGTTTCCGTCGCCGTCCTTGCCGCGATCGACCGGATTGTGGATGAGGTAAAGCAGGTGGTCGACCGTACGCCTCCGATGCTGCGCCAGGACATTTTCCGCGAAGGAATCTTCCTGACTGGAGGCGTATCTTTGATCCAGAATCTGCCGATGTATCTGCAGAAAGAGATCTCTCTTCCGGTCTACCACATACAGGATCCGAAGAATTCCACGATCCGCGGACTCATCACCATGATCAACCAGAAGGAGCTGCATTCCCTGATGCGCTCACCCAGAAGATAATTTGCCTTGAGGATACCCAACATGAATCAGAACCGCAGGAAGGGCAAGACGACCCTGATTATCCTTTCACTGATCTGCATCGCGCTGATCGGAATCTCGATCGCAGGCTCGAGAGCGATCAGTCCGCTCACCGGTTTTACCGGAATGATCATTACCCCGATCCAGAAGGGGATGAACCAGGTGGGCGCGTTTTTGTCAGGCTTTTCCGACAATATGACGGATGCGGCCTCGCTCCGGGAGGAAAACGCCCAGCTTCAGACACAGGTGGATAATCTGAAAGCGGAAAACTCCAAGCTGGTCCTGAACAAAGAGGAGCTTGACCGGCTCCAGAACCTTTTGGAGCTGAAGGAGCAGTATTCGGATTATGACACCGTGGGAGCGCATGTGATCTCGAAGGGTTCCGGAAACTGGTTTACCACCTTTACGATCGATAAGGGGACAGATGACGGTATCCAGGTTGACTGTAACGTCCTGGCCGGCGCTGGCCTTTGCGGGATCGTGACGCAGGCGGGGCCGAACTGGTCAAGAGTGCGCGCGATCACGGACGATGATTCCAATGTTTCAGCCATGATCTCAACTACCAGCGATACCTGTATCATTGCAGGGAATCTTCAGCTGATCGACGAGGGAACCCTGTCACTGGTTAAGCTGACGGACGATAACAACCATGTACATGTCGGCGATAAAGTCGTGACAAGCAACATCTCCGAAAAGTATCTTCCGGGAATCCTGATCGGATATATCTCGGAGCTGAACAACGACGCGAACAACCTGACCAAATCGGGAACGGTCAATCCTGCAGTCGATTTCCGTCATCTTCAGGAGGTTCTTGTAATCCGGACACGTAAGGAATACATTCCCAGCGAGGGAGAGGTTCCGGAGTCCGTCAGAGGATCTTCGGATACCACCACGCTCACCGCACCGCGCGCGGAAAACACAGGTGCCGGCACGGAGGATGACACACACAAGTCTCCGGAAGACGCTTCTCCGGACGGCGAAGGACAGGAAGCGGCCTCATCGCCAGATGGCGGAGGACAGGAAGCGGCCTCATCGCCGGATGGCGGAGGGCAGGAAGCGGCTTCATCGCCAGATGGCGGAGGGCAGGAAATGGCTTCTTCACAGAATGATGAAGGACAGGCTTCTTCGCAGGAAGATGCCGGTCAGGCTCAGGAAGGAGAGGGACAGTGAAAAGAAAGCTGCTGATCGGCCTTCTGTGTTTTCTCGCTTCCATGCTGCAGACAACACTGATGCCCTATGTGGCGGTTGCGTCAATCCGGCCCAATCTTCCCGTGATCCTGACCGCGTCCTTTGCATTGATGTGCGGAAGCCGGACAGGGGCAGTCATCGGGTTTTCCACCGGCATCCTGCTGGATCTGTTCGGCGGGGGCATTCTTGGATTCTATGCCCTGATCTATACCTGGATCGGGTACGTGGCCGGGTACTCCTACCGGATCTTTTACGATGACGATATCAAAACGCCGCTCCTTCTGATCGGGATCTGTGACATCGTCTACGGACTGTGCCAGTATGTGACAACCTTCATGATCCGGGGCAGAATCAACGTGTTCTTCTACCTGGGACGCGTGATCATACCGGAGATGATCTATACCGTCATCTTCGCGGTATTTTTGTATCAGCTCAATTATTACGTGAACAAAAAGACGACCCGGACATACTTCTGACCGTATCCACGGATCGCTTCCGGAGGAACAAAGCTTGAATCCGAAGAAAAGAAGAAAATCATCATCCGAATCGCTCAGGGGCAGAATGATCATTTTGCTCATCGTGTTCCTGGTTCTGTTCTCACTGATCGTTTCACGTCTGTTCACGCTGCAGATCCTGAACGGGGAAACCTATGAAAATGACTTTACGCTCTCGATCGAGAAGAAGAAAATACTGAAGTCCACGCGCGGTGAGATCTTTGACCGCAACGGGAATCTTCTCGCCTACAACGAGCTCATATACGAAGTCACTTTTGAAGACAAGGGAAGCTATGCAGACAGTGCTGCGCGCAATCTGGCGCTGAACGGAATCCTGTACACCGCAATCCGGATCATCGAATCGCACGGGGACAGCACCTGGCGCAATTTCCGCATCGCGCTCGACGCAAACGGAGATTACGTGTATACAGTCAAGGGTTTTAATCTGTCCAGGTTCAAGGCCGACTTCTTCGGATACCGGACCATTGACGAGATGACTCCCGAGGAGGCGGAGATCTCCGCACCGGACCTTGTCGCACTCATGTGCTCAGATAAATACTATGGAATCAATTCCGAAAAGAACACCCCCCAGGATCTTGCGAGGTGGGATATGCCCGAAACGCTTCCGCCGGACAAGGTGCTGCAGCTGTGCCAGTTCCGGTCTACGCTTCAGGCAAACGCGTATCAGAGGTATAATTCGATCACGATTGCAAGGGATGTGAAAGACGAGACGGTCTCCCAGCTTCTGGAAAACACCGGGATCCTTCAGGGGATCAATGTAACCGAGAGCTACAAGAGAGTTTACAACGACGCTTTGTATTTTGCTCCGATCATCGGATACACCGGCCAGGTCTCAGCGGAAGAGCTGAAGGATCTCAGGGAACTGGACTCTTCCTACGATTCCAATGATGTCGTCGGAAAGGTCGGGCTCGAAAAGAAGATGGAAACGGATCTTCAGGGACAGAAGGGATCGGAGACCATCTATGTCGATAACCTGGGACGGACGCTGGAGGTTTCCTCCGTGACGCAGCCGCAGGCAGGCAATTCTCTCTACCTGACACTGGATTCGGACCTTCAGAAGGCGTGCTATCATATTCTGGAAGAGTATATCGCGGGCATTCTCTGGGCCAATATCGCGGACACCGAGTCGATTGAGACGGAATGGATCCAGTCTGCGGACGAAGTCTTCATTCCGGTCTATGACGTTTATTATTCCCTGTTTGAGAACAATGTCCTCAGCGTGGAACATCTTTCTGACCCGGATGCCTCAACCAATGAAAAAAATGTCTACGCGGCATTCCAGGAGAAAGCAGCCTCGATCTTTGCCGAGATCAAGGATCAGCTGACGAGGGACGATCCTGCGCCCTATAAGGAACTTTCCGATGAAATGAAGGTCTACCAGTCCTATATCGTCAATAACATGCTGCCTCAGACGGGGATTCTGAATGAAGAAGCCATCGACAAGTCTGACCTGACTTATAAGGCATGGGCGGAAGAGGAGACGATCAGTCTGCAGGAGTTTCTGACCTATGCGATCTCCAGCAACTGGATCGATGTCAACGGAATCACCGAGAGCATGGATTATCTGGATTCCACGGAGGTCTACACGGCTCTTGCGGATTTCATCGCCAGATACCTCGGATCGGATTCGAATTTCTGTAAAAGAGTGTTCCGGTATATGCTGATGGCGCATGAACTGAACGGTGCGCAGGTCTGTCTTCTGCTGTTTGACCAGGGCGTCCTGGAAATGAACATCTCCGATTATGACCGGCTGTCAAACGGCTCTTTGAGCGGATATGATTTTATCCGGGACAAGATCTACAATCTGCAGATTACGCCGGCCCAGTTGGCGCTCAATCCATGCTCCGGCGCAATCGTTGTCACCGACCCTGATGACGGGACCGTGAGAGCCTGTGTAACATACCCGAGCTATGACAGCAACCGTCTGGTCAATGAGATGGATAACGATTACTACAACAAGCTGGTGACGGATCTTTCGAGCCCGTTCTACAGCCGCGCCACCCAGGAACTCCTGGCTCCCGGCTCCACCTTCAAGCCCGTTGCGGCAACCGCCGGGGTGGCCGAAGGAGTTCTCGGCGTGACAGAGCAGCTGTACTGTACCGGAGAGTTTGACGGAGTCGATCCTCCTGTCAAGTGCTGGATCTCCCCGGGAGCCCACGGGTCAGAAATGCTCTCTGACGGAATCAAGAATTCCTGTAACTTTTTCTTTAATACGATCGGGTTCCGTCTTGCGTCGGTCGATGGAGAATACGACGATAACAGCGGTGTCGAGCGTCTTAAGAAATATGCTTCCATGTATGGACTGGATTCCGCTTCAGGAATCGAGGTTCCGGAATCATCCCCGCACCTTCTGACTTACGACGCGGTCCGCGGTGCGATGGGGCAGGCCGACAACGCTTACACGGTTTCCCAGCTTTCCCGGTATGTGATGACCCTCGCGAATTCAGGACAGTGTTACGATCTGACTCTGATCGACAAGATCACGGATTCGAACGGCAATACGGTAAAGGAATTCGAACCGGTTCTGCACAGTGAGCTGAAGCTGTCCGGCGAACTGTGGGACGCGATTCACACCGGCATGCGCCAGGTGGTCCTGAATCATGATTCCTTCCATGACTACAACATGGAAGGCGGAGTTGCCGTCTCCGGCAAAACCGGAACCGCGCAGGAGGTTGTCACGAAGCCTAACCATGCACTGTTCATCGGATATGCGCCTTCCGAGGCCCCCGAGATGGCTCTCGCCTGCAGAATCGCCTATGGCTATACCTCGGCGAACACTGCCGCGATGGCAAGGGATGTGATCAACTATTATTTTAAGCAGAAGGACACCTCGGAGCTGATCCCCGGACACGCGATCCAGGTTACGGCAGGAAATACACGGACAGACTGATATGCAGTACTCATCAATCGAACTGAAGAGCTCACAGTATACGCTGACGCTGGTCATGGATCCCACCAGCGACTTTGAGACGATCCTTTCTGATGTCACGAAGAAGTTCCAATCCAGCGCCAGGTTTTTCCGAGGCGCGCAGATGGCGCTGGAATTCAGGGGAAAAGAGCTTACGCCAAAGCAGCAGTCCGCCATCGTTTCCGCCATCACAAAAAGCTGCTCCCTGGAAATCATCTGCATCCTGGAAAAAGAAGAGGATGTGGAAAATGCGCAGTACAGGGCGATCACACAGGTTCTGAAGGAACACCGTCAGGAAAGTCCCAAGAATCCATCGTTGACGGACTGCGACCGGACAGATTCAACGCTGCAGGGGGAATTCTCCGGTCAGGCAGCCCTTGCGGATGTCCTGAGCGGAAGCGTAAGGAACGCTCAGAAGGTGATCAGCGACCGCTCCGTCCTGATTCTCGGGGACGTGGAACCGCGCGCCGAGGTCAGCTGCGCCGGAAGCATCTTTGTGGCCGGATGCGCGCTTGGAACGCTTCGGGCCGGAATCGGGATGAATCCGCACAGCTTTGCCGCAGCTCTGGTTCTGAAGCCGCAGAACCTTGAGATCTGCGGACACAGGGGGATCTCCGGAATCCGGAAAAAAACGATGGATGACAGCTACACGATCTCTCCCCAGGCAGCCTACGTGGAAGACGGGCACCTGAAGGTGACCGCAATTTCCGGGAAGATGTGGAGCCATCTTTTCCTGAAACACAAGGAAACTGCGAAAGATCAGACCTGAAGCACAGGACAAAAGGGGCAAGCCTCTGAGGCGCAGGCAGTTTCAGTGCGAAAAGCCGCGGGAGGCGAATCAGGGGCCGGATCGCCTTCGCGGTTCAGCCATACAGTCAGAAGTATCCGGGAGGGATCATGTTTCGACAATATAAGCTCAGAAACTACAGTTTTCCGCTGATCGCCGCAGTCGTCGCGCTGTCCGTGATCGGGATCATGGTCATCGGGAGCGCACAGCAGTCGTCCCAGGACAGGCAGACCTTCGGTCTTGTCATCGGAATCGCTGTCATGCTTGCGATGTCCATCTTCGACTATACCGTCTTTGTACGGATGAGGTGGATTCTGTTTCTGATCGGATGCCTTCTTCTTGTCGCGGTTCTTCTGATCGGCGTCAATGTCGGCGGCGCGACAAGATGGATCAATATCGGCGTACAGTTCCAGCCGTCTGATCTGATGAAGATTGCTCTGATCGTTTTTTTCGCAGGTTATTTTCAGCAGTACGACGCAAAGCTGAATACCCCGAAGGTTCTCCTTGGTTCCCTCGTGATTCTTGCAGTTCCGCTGTATCTGATCTACCGTGAGCCGGATCTGTCCACAACGATCGTCACAGCGCTGATCTTTTGTGTTATACTGTTCATGGCAGGACTGAGCTGGAAGATTATCGTTTCCATTCTTGCAATCGCCATTCCGGGAGCCGCGATCTTTCTGAGCATCGTGCTCAGTCCGGATCAGGAGCTGATTGCAGATTACCAGAGAGAGCGGATTCTCTCGTGGCTCAGGCCGATGGAGTACGCGGATGAAGCCTATCAGCAGCAGAACTCAATCATTGCAATCGGTTCAGGACAGCTGTATGGCAAGGGACTGAACAACAACGCGGTCAATTCGGTCAAGAACGGGAACTTTATCTCCGAGCCGCAGACCGATTTTATCTTTGCGGTGGCAGGAGAGGAACTCGGATTTGCGGGGTGTCTGGCGATCGTTGTTCTTGAGCTCGTGATCGCGATCCTGTGCGTGAGGATCGGAATGCGCGCGAGAGAGAAAGCAGGGATGCTGATCTGTATGGGAGTCGGATCCCTGATCCTGTTCCAGAGCGCTCTGAACATCGGTGTTACGACCGGACTGATGCCGAATACCGGTATCACGCTTCCATTTGTCAGCTATGGCGTCACATCACTTGTGACCTTCTGTATGGAAATCGGGCTGGTACTGAATATCGGGCTTCAGCCAAGGCGGAGTCTGGCACAGACAGACCCGGCCAGGCCCAGATTCCGGCCGACCTATTAGAAGATTTACCGGATTGTTGTTTATAGAGGAGACAGCACAGTGGAAGAAAGGAGAGACAGCGATTATGAATATCGGTTTTATTGCGCACGACGCGAAGAAGA
>CACXFW010000332.1 GCA_902767065.1 uncultured Lachnospiraceae bacterium
AAAACAGGGCAGCAGACACACACCCCAGCAGGATCGTAAGGATGATTCTGAGCTTCGTATTCTCTGATTTCGTTGTCTGCTCCATGGTCCTCTCCCGGATATCTGTGTTACGAAACGAAAAACAAGGATTACGGCTTAAGCGGATAATGGCAGGCGACCAGCCTGCCGCCCGCATCCTTCAGCTGTGGCACTTCGCTCAGGCAGCGCTTTGCCGCGTACGGGCATCTTGTGTGGAACCGGCAGCCGGACGGCACGTTCACTGCGCTGGGGATCTCCCCTGTAAGAAGATGTTCTTCCTCATGCCTGTGATGCGGGTCCGGAAGGAGGATCGCATTCAGTAAAAACCTCGTATAAGGATGCATCGGAGACTGATAAACCTCTTCCTTTTCCCCGACCTCGCAGATCATTCCGAGGAACATGACGCACACCCGGTCTGAAATATGGCGGACGACCGAAAGATCATGACTGATGAAAAGATAGGTCAGTCCCCTGGATTCCTGGAGTTCGCTTAGAAGGTTCAGGATCTGGTTCTGGACCGGCACATCGAGCGCGGAAACCGGTTCGTCGCAGACAATCAGCTCCGGATCCGCGGCCAGGGCGCGCGCGATCCCGATTCTCTGGCGCTGTCCTCCCGAGAACTGATGCGGATAGCGGTACAGGTATTCGCCGGGCACCCCCACAGCCTCCATCAGCTCCAGCACTTTGTCCGTCAGCTCCTCCTTCGTGCGGCATACATTCCAGGTTCTCAGAGGCTCCGCGATGATCTCGCGCACATTCATCCTGGGATCCAGGGAAGAATAAGGGTCCTGGAAGATCAGCTGCAGCTGCCTGCGGTACTTTCCGAACTGTCTGTCGGACATCCTGGTGACATCCTCTCCCCCGGCCAGAACCTGCCCGCTGTCCGGCTTCAAAAGGCCGATCAGCAATCGCCCCAGGGTGGATTTTCCGCACCCGGACTCTCCCACGAGTCCCAGCGTCTCCCCCCTGAGGATCTGAATCGTGACGTTTGTCACGGCATGAACTTTCTTCTTTCTTCCGGCAGGAAACTCTTTGGTCAGATTCCTGGCCTCCAGCAGGACTTCACGCATTTTCTCTCATTCCTCCGGGACATTCGCGAAATAACACCGCGCCAGATGCCCCTCTCCGGATACCGGAAGCATCTGCGGAACCTCATTCTGACACTGCCTGGCGCACTTTTCGCATCTGGGCGAGAAGCTGCAGCCTGACGGCAGGTGCAGAAGGTTCGGGACACCCCCCGGGATCGTTTCCAGCCTGGCAGCGCCGCTCCGAAGCGAGGACGCAGCCCCCAGAAGAGCCCTGGTATAGGGATGTACCGGATGGTCAAACAGCGTGCAGGTATCCGCCTGCTCCACGATTCTTCCGGCATACATGACATACACGTAATCGCACACCTGCGCGATGACGCCCAGGTTATGGCTGATCAGAAGGATGCTGGTCCCTCCTTCGCACAGCCGCTTCATCAGGCTGAGAATCTGTGCTTCCACCGTGACGTCCAGCGCCGTTGTCGGCTCATCGGCAATCAAGAGCTTTGGCTTGCAGATCATGGCCATCGCGATCATGACCCTCTGCCGCAGCCCTCCGGAAAGCTGATGCGGATAGCACGCCATACGGCTCCTTGCGTCGGAGATCCCGACCTCCCGGAAGATCTCTTCGGTCCTTCGGGCCGCTTCCTCCTTCGTGACATGCTGATGAATCCGGAGCGTCTCCTCGACCTGTTTTCCGACCTTCATGACGGGATTCAGGCTTGACATCGGCTCCTGGAATATCATGGAAAGCTCATTTCCGCGCAGGGAGCACATCTCCTTTTTCGAAAGCCCGGTGATTTCCTTTCCGTCCAGACGGATCCGGCCGCTGACAATGCGCCCGGGGTACCTGACCAGCCCCATGACCGATCTGGCCGTCATGCTCTTTCCGCAGCCGGACTCTCCCACGATTCCCGTGATCTGGGCGCGGCGCACATCGAGCGAAACGTCATTGACGGCGCGCACTTCACCGTGCTGCGTGAAAAAGCTGGTATTCAGATTCCGGATTTCCAGCGTGTTGTCTGCCATAGCTTCCGCTTCCTTATTCGTCGCTTCTTCATTCGTCACTTCTTCTGGTACGGGTCCAGAACATCCCGAAGGCCGTCTCCAAGGAAATTAAATGCAAGCACGCTCACCATGATCGCGATCCCCGGCGCCAGGCTCAGCCACGGCGCAGCATACAGATACTGCCTTCCCGAATTGACCATGAGCCCCCAGGATGCCGACGGCGGCTGCAGCCCGAGCCCCAGAAAGCTGAGACTGCTCTCCGTGAGGATCGCGGCCGGAACGTTCAGCGTAAACAGAACAATCAGGGTCGGCAGGCAGTTCGGAAGGATGTGCCTGAAGATCATCTTTCCCCTCCTGACGCCGATCACACGCGCCGCCTCCACGAATTCCGTCTTCTTCAGCTGCAGGGTCTGGGCCCGCACGATTCTCGCAACGCTTGCCCAGTTCACCAGCGCCAGGGTGAGGAAAACATTGATCAGTCCGTCCCCCAGCATGTACATAATAACCATCGCAAGCAGCATCGAGGGAAATGCAAGCGTAATGTCCGCAAGGCGCATGATGAGGTCATCCAGCCATCCGCCATAGATGCCTGAGACCACTCCCAGAAGCGCCCCGAGCAGCATGCTCATGATGGTCGGCACGACGCCGGTCAGAAGGGAGACACGCGCCCCGTACAAAAGCCTGGTCAGAATATCCCTTCCCGCTTCGTCCGTACCAAAAAGATGCGCTGACGAGGGCGGTGAGAGCCGGTTCATAAGGTCCATGTCACTGTAGCTGTAAGGAGTCAGGACCGGAGCAAGGATGGCGGCCAGAATGATCAGGAGAATCACAATGGCGGAAAAAACAGCGAGCTTGTTTTCCCGCGCCATCCGGCGCATCATCGTAAAGAAGGTTTCCTCCTCACCGATCTGGCTCCTGAGAGAACCGGCGCTTTGTATCTTCCGGCTCTTTTCGAATCGTTCTACAATCTTTCTCTCCCGGTTTGAAAGCATGGCTCAGGCCTCCTTTCTGATCCGGGGATCCAGTACATTGTAGAGGGAATCCGCCACATAATTTCCAATGATCACGATTGCGGCTGAAAACAGGACCGTTCCCTGCAGCAGGGGAATATCCCGCGAGGAAATTGCCTGCACCGCCAGACGGCCAATTCCGTTGACCGAAAAGACGGTCTCCGTGATGACCGCGCCGGACAGCATGCCGGACAGCTGGATCGCCATCATGGTGATCACAGGCAGCATGGCATTTCGAAGCGCGTGCACCATCAGGACGCCCATCTGCCCCCTGCCCTTGGCTCTGGCGGTATCAATGTAATCCTCCTCCAGAATCTCCAGCAGCGTTGAGCGCACAAGCCGTGCCACGCTTCCGGCGCTGTTCCAGCCCAGGGCGATCGCCGGCAGGATGAATCCGGTCCAGTCTGAGGTTCCGGCGATCGGGAGCCATTTCAGTTGATAGCCCAGGAAAAACTGCAGCAGCATGGCTGCCATGAAGACCGGCATGGACACGCCCAGAAGGGACGCGCCCATAAACAGTCGATCTGGAAGGGAGTTCTTTTTCACCGCGGCGATGACGCCGCTGATGATTCCGAGAATCCACGCATACGCAGAGGCAAAGAGCGCCAGGATGAGTGTATTGACAAACGCGGACGCCATCAGCTCAGAGACTGGTTTTCCAAGCGAAAAGCTGGTGCCGAAGTCTCCCCGCAGGGCATCCGCTATGTAGCGGAAAAACTGGACCAGGACCGGCTGGTCCAGGCCAAGCTCTTCTGTCATCCTTTTGATGACCGTGGCATCCGCGTGCTCACCCATCAGAACGGCAGCCGGATTACCCGGTATGATCCTCAGCATGAGAAAGACCAGAAGCGCCGCGCCCAGCAGTACAAGCACTGACTGCAGAAGGCGCTGCAATGCGTTTCGCACCATGGATTATCTACTCCCCTTATCGCATAATTAACCCGGCAGAAGTCGATTACGGATTGTTCCGCTCTTCGCGGTCTTAAATGGCATCAGGACTCCGTCCGCCTTCGGCGGCCACCTCATGCCCAATACTGGCATCAGGACTCCGTCCGCCTTCGGCGGCC
>CACXFW010000333.1 GCA_902767065.1 uncultured Lachnospiraceae bacterium
GCGATATGAAAAAGATGGTGATCCTTGCCGCGGCCTTGATGATGATCTTTCCGGCTTGTGTCCGTGCGGAAGACATGATGTCGTCTGTTACGGTACAGGGAACAGGGAGTGTGACTGTAACGCCGGATCTTGGAACGATTGCCTTTGCTGTCACCGAAGAAGGTCCGGAAGCGGAGGACGTACAGAAAGCGATCACGGAAAAAGCGAACACAGTAAGTACAGCTTTGTCTGAGGCGGGTTTGCCGGAGGATCATTTCCAGACTGCCGGAATCCGGCTGTACGCCGATTACGATTACTCTTCAGAGGTGGAGATCCTGGTTGGATATCGGGGACAGATCTCCATGTCCGTGGAGGAAATCAGCGTAGATGAGGTTGGGAAGTATCTGCAGATCCTTTCGGAAAACGGCGTGAACCAGATTGATGGCATCACGGTTTTCTACTCCGGATATGAGGATGCATACAGGGAAGCGCTGGAGAAGGCCATGCTTCAGGCGAAGGGGAAGGCTCAGACGCTTGCCGGGGCGGAAAACGCGAAGATCACAGGACGGTTCAGCGTGGAAGAAGGCTGGCAGAATGATTCCCTCCGCGGAAGGGAGAAGACATTGGAAAGCAATATGGTCATGACGGCAGCGGGAGATGCCGCGTTACAAAGCCTGGATTACTCTGTGGGAACAACCGAAGTGGAAGCGACTGTGAAGGTGTGCTATGAAATAGAAACGAAATCCAACTGATCCCGGCATCAGAAAAAAGGACTGACGCTGCGACGTGTCGCCTATGGAGACAGGAAAGAATATCATCATTTTTCAGGAGATACGCTTATGAAATTTTCAGGAACTGTGAGGCTGTTGACAGCATTGACTGGTGCGGCATTCTGCTCTGTCAGTGTTTATGGAGACACGCTGACTACCAATGGCGGGGCAACGATTGATTCTGCAAACCTGTCTTACTGCGTACAGGAGGAAGAAGCGCCGGTGGTGTATTATACTTCTGACATTTCCCCACAGTCACTGGTAAAAATCTACGAGGCCATGGAGTGGACATGCGAAGATCCCGTGGCGGTTAAGCTGTCAACGGGAGAACCCCCGATGAGTAATTATCTGGAGCCGGAACTGATTGAGGATCTGGTCAGAGAAGTGAATGGAACCATTGTCGAGTGTAATACGGCTTACGCCGGGCAGCGCGCGGCGACTGCCGAGCACTACATGGTGGCGGAGGATCACGGGTATACCCGGATCGCTGATTTTCAGGTGATGGATGAGTATGGTTCCCTGGAGATCCCCGTGACGGGAGGAGACCGCCTGACAGGAAACCTGGTGGGAGATCATTTCGACGACTATGGATCCTATATCGTTCTGTCCCATTTCAAGGGCCACCAGATGGCCGGGTATGGCGGTGCAATCAAGAATTCTTCGATCGGTCTGGCCTCCGCAAGGGGGAAGGTGCGCATCCATTCCGGCGGAACGAGCGATACGCACTGGCACGATGAGCTGCAGACGGAATTTCTGGAATGTATGGCGGAAGCATCCAAGAGTGTAAAGGACTATCTTGGGGATAGGGTGATTTTCATCAATGTCATGAACCGCATTTCCATCGACTGTGATTGCAATGGGTATCCGGAAGAACCGGATATCCATGATATCGGAATCCTGGCCTCCGGTGACCCGGCAGCAGTGGATCAGGCCTGCCTGGATCTGGTCTGGAATTCCGATGGCAACGAAAAACTGCTCAGACGGATTGAGGAACAGATGGGACTGCACACGCTGGAGCATGCAGAAAAGATCGGGCTGGGCAGCAGACATTACAGACTGGTGAATCTCGATGCCTGACTGGATTCGAAGGGAGGCGGTATACCTCTGGTATTACCTCGATATCCAGATACGCCAGATCGCGCCGTACTGGGCGCTGGGGATTGTCCTGGGCAGTGTGGTGTCCGTATTTGGAAAGAAATATATTCACGGAGCGGTCTCAAAGATCGGAAAGAGAAGAGCGGGCTGGCTGGGAGTGATTCCGGCCAGCCTTCTGGGGATTGCCTCACCCTTGTGCATGTATGGCACAATTCCCATCGCAGCGGCATTTTCACAGCAGGGGATCGAGGATGATATCCTCTCTGCTTTTATGATGAGCAGTATTCTGCTGAATCCGCAACTGATTCTTTACAGCGGGGCATTGGGGCATACGGCTGTAATGATCCGATGTGTCTCCTGTTTTTTGTGCGGATGCATCGCCGGCTGGCTGATTCGTGCGTTTTATGGAAAAAGGGATGGGTCATTCTTTGACTTTTCCGGATTTCAGGAGGGAAAGAGCAGGGATACTGACCCGAATCTTTTTCTGCGGTTTATCAAAAACATCGGTCGGAATATCAGAGCGACCGGTCCAATGTTTTTATTTGGAATCCTGCTGACTGCGCTTTATCAGATTCATGTGCCGAAGGATTTTGTCAGCGGTCTGTTTGGGAAGGACAATGGGTTTGGCGTCCTGATGGCAGCGACGATCGGGGTTCCTCTGTATATGTGCGGCGGCGGAACCATTCCGCTGCTGCAGGAATGGCTGTGGGACGGTATGAGCATGGGCAGCGCGGCGGCTTTCATGATTACCGGACCGGCCACGAAGATTACCAACCTTGGCGCAATGAAGATTGTTCTTGGCTGGAAACGGTTCCTGCTCTATCTCCTGTATGTCCTGGCTTTCGCGTGGATTACCGGCATGGTCGTAAATCTTGTGATCCCTGTTTCCTCTGCGTAAGGCATATTGGTAAACGTCAGCGATTTCCAGGTGCCAGTGCCGGAAAGCGCTTAGGTTAACCGTATCTACAGTGATTGCACAGAAAGGGTTCATGACATGAGGATTGCTGTCATAACCGGGGCATCCAGCGGCCTTGGGAGAGAATACGTGAAGGAACTGAACCAA
>CACXFW010000334.1 GCA_902767065.1 uncultured Lachnospiraceae bacterium
CGCCCTACATTGACAAGTCGGGACGGCTGGCGGCGACGATGAATGTCTATCCGTGGCTGGAGCAGGATTCTCCTTACCGCAAGGATGACCGGGTGAAGGCAAGAATCTATGAGACGAGCGAAAACTTCGGGATCTTTGCCGCGGTGGATGACCGCTACAGCGCGCTGATCCCGAAGAAGGAAGCGCAGACTTCCCTGCGGATCGGGGATGTCGTGGACGCGCGGGTGACGGAGGTCAGGCCGGACGGAAAGCTGAGTCTCTCCGTACGGGAGAAGGCGTATCTTCAGATTGAGAAGGACGCGGAGCTGGTCCTGAAGGTGATCGGAGAGTTTGAGGGCGTGCTTCCTTTTGACGACAAGGTTCCGCCGGAGATCATCCGGAGAGAGTTTTCCCTGAGTAAAAATGCGTTCAAGCGCGCGGTGGGACATCTTCTGAAGGAAGGCCGCATCGAGATCCGGGGGAAGCGCATTTACAGGGTGTGAGGCGCTCGGCCGGCATTTCGCCGCGCAAAATTCCCCTGTTCTTCACGCCAGGATGTCCTTCCCCTGCCGGTTGGGGGCGGCAGGATTGTCCACAGGGCGGTTTTGGTTTCCTTGACTGGCGGATCCATCGATTGAAACCATGTGCATTTTCAACAATTTCGTTGTGACATTTTCGTGAAAACCATCCAAAAGAGGGAAAATGCGAAAAAGGCTTGCTTTCCTGCTTCATCGTGCTATATTGGTGGGCGTAAAGAGAAGTGAGATGAATCCAGAGAAAGCCCTGAGTGGAATAACGGGGCAGAAAGGAGAGTGTAGTTATGAGATTACAGAATGTAAAGGATCCGGAGAAGCTGTTTAAGGTGATTGATTCGTGCAGCGGCAAGGTGGAACTGGTGACCGGCGAGGGCGACAGATTGAATCTGAAGAGCAAGCTCAGCCAGTATCTGTCTCTGGCGAACATTTTCTCCGTCCATGAAGAGATCCCGGAGCTTGAGCTGGTTGCTTATGATCCGCAGGATGTTCAGAAGCTGATCGATTTCATGATCAACGAGTAATCCGGGAGTAACCGGATCGGCAAGGATGCATTTTCCGACGCAGCCGGGGACGGCGGTCGTGTGATGAAAAAGGCGCTTTCGGTGTTTTCCGAAGGCGCTTTTCGTGTTATACTCAAACATATCAGCGCTTCATGATGCGCAACCATATTCTGAATTCGTATTCCGTTTACGGGTATCAGGAAACAGGTGGAATCCTGGATTTCATTTTCTGCGGCTGCAGCAGGTTGGATGACAGAACGGGGGAGCATATGCAGAACCAAAGCAGATTAGCCGGAAGGCAGTATCTGGCCATGATGGCGGTCTGGATTATCGCCGGACTACTGATCAATGTGGCGAACCTGGACCGCTTTTTGAACTTCTACAGCAGCCAGTCCCTGGTGGAGCTGGAATTTCTGGTTCCGGTTGTGGTGATCCTTTTCATGGATCGCTTTGAAGTGATGCGCGGCACGCGGATGAAGTTCATCGGAATCAAGGTCATTCTGTGGACGGCTCTTTTGTCGCTGATTCTCCTTCCGATCACGAACTTCCTGAACCTGTTCAGCCAGCTTCTTGTGCCGAATGAGATTCTTGCGAGGATTGCGCATTATTCATTACTGACCGGGTCTGTCGTCTGGGATAAGCCTTTCCTGCTGAACCTTCTGTATATGGCCCTGCTTCCGGCGGTCGTGGAGGAATTCATCTTCCGGGGCGTTCTGTTCCAGGGACTTAGAAACTGCGGGCTGTTTAAGACCGCTGTCATCACATCCCTGATGTTCGCGCTTGCGCACGGCAACCTGAACCAGTTCCTGTACGCGTTCGCCAGCGGGCTCTTCTTCACGTATCTGGTCGAAGCATCGGGATCCGTCTATGCTTCCATGCTGGCGCATATGTGCCTGAACAGCGTGGCTGTCATTTTTGTTTATCTGGAACGCCTGCTTCCCGAAAATATCTCGAGCGTGATGGTGGAAGCGGAGAATACTTCCGTGCGGGATCTGAGCCCGGTCTACTGGATTATCTATGGAGTGATTGCGATCGCCTGCGTGATCCTTGCGGTGATTGTAATCCGTACGATCGCGAAGACGGCGGGACGGGAACAGATCTATCATGAGGCAAGAAAGGGGCATGGGCGCCTGAAAGGAAAGGAAGGACGGGTTTTCTCCGTGGAGCTTCTGATCGGCCTGCTGATCCCCATCGTCTATATCGCGATCATGCTGCTGGTAGGACTGATACGATCGTAAGGACTCATAGAGGTTCCGACCTACAGGCCGATTGCAGAAAGCATTCGTTATTTCTGAAGAGAGTGTGCCGTGAGCATTCGTTGCTTCTGAACAGTCTGCGCCGTGAGCATTCGCTATTTCTGAACAGCTCTTTAAGCCGGGAGACCGCCTGGA
>CACXFW010000335.1 GCA_902767065.1 uncultured Lachnospiraceae bacterium
GAAAAGCTGAGGTGATCTGATGTTTAAAACTTTACGGGACATGTTTCGGATAAAGGACATCAGAAAGAAGCTGTTTTTCACATTTTTAATGCTGATCCTGGTCCGCTTCGGATCACAGCTGCCGGTTCCGGGAGTCAACAGCTCCTATTTCAAGAACTGGTTTGATCAGCAGAGCAGCGGGGCATTCAGTTTCTTTAGCGCATTTACGGGTGGGTCCTTTGAGCGTATGTCAGTGTTTGCACTGAACATAACTCCGTACATTACTTCCAGCATTATCATGGAGCTTCTGTCGATTGCGATTCCCGCGCTCGAAGAGATGCACCGTGACGGCGAGGACGGAAGAAAGAAGATCACGGCGATCACGCGTTATCTGACGATCGGGCTTGCTCTGTTTGAGAGCACAGCCATGGGGATCGGCTTCGGGCGCAGCGGCCTGATCCGCAATTTCAATTTCTTCAGTGTCCTGACGGTTGTCCTGGCACTGACCGCCGGATCCGCGTTTGTCATGTGGATTGGTGAGAGAATTACGGAAAATGGTATCGGAAATGGTATTTCCATCGTTCTTCTGATCAATATCCTTTCCAGAATTCCGCAGGATCTGGCAACTCTGTGGACACAGTTTGTGGCCGGCAAGAGCTTTGCGAAGGGCGCCATGGCAGCAATTATCATTATTGCGGTCATCCTTCTCACGGTCGTTCTGACAATCCTTCTGACCTCCGCGGTCAGAAGAATCCCGGTTCAGTATGCCAAGAAAATGCAGGGCCGCAGAATGGTTGCGGGGCAGTCTTCTTTCATCCCGCTGAAGGTCAATACCGCAGGTGTTATTCCGGTAATCTTTGCCTCATCGCTTATGTCGATCCCGTCGATCATCATGAGCTTTACGGGGAAGAGTGCAACCGGTGTGTGGGCAACGATCTTTGGCATTCTGAATCAGAACAACTGGTTCAATTTCAACCGGCCGATCTATATGATTGGTCTGGTGCTGTACATTGCACTGTGTATCTTCTTTGCATATTTCTATACTTCGATTACGTTCAACCCGATCGAAGTTGCGGATAACCTGAAGAAGCAGGGTGGCTTTATTCCCGGCATCCGTCCGGGAAGACCGACCAGCGATTATCTGCAGAAGATCCTGAACTACATCATCTTTATCGGTGCGGTAGGTCTTATGATCGTCGTGATCATTCCGATCTTCTTCAACGGAGTGTTCAATGCGGATGTATCCTTTGGCGGTACTTCACTGATCATTATCGTGGGTGTCGTCCTTGAGACCATCGAACAGATTGAGTCTCAGATGCTTGTACGTAATTACAAGGGCTTCCTGAGTGAGTGATGATCCTGTGAAGACTCACCACGACTAAGTGAAGTGTGTCTTCGGCGTTTTGGCGAAGGCACACTTCGTTGCGCATACGAGGTAAGAACTGTTTGAGCAATTCCGGCATACACGCAGTATGAGACGGTGGTCTTGCGGCAGTTCCGGTTGGAAAAACAGAGGAGACGCTATGAAGATTGTGATGTTGGGAGCACCCGGGGCAGGAAAAGGAACACAGGCCAGGCTGATTTCGGAAAAGTACGGGATCCCTCAGATTTCGACAGGTGATATTTTCCGTGCAAACATCCGTGACAATACTGAACTGGGGCAAAGAGCAAAGTCCTATATGGATCAGGGGCTTCTGGTCCCGGACCAGGTTACCTGTGACCTTGTCGTAGACCGTATCAGACGCGACGACTGCGCGGGCGGATACATTCTGGATGGCTTTCCGAGGACGATTCCGCAGGCACAGGCCCTTACGAAGGCACTGTCAGATCATGGCTCCAGGATCGATTATGCGATCGATGTTGAGGTTCCGGATGACAATATCGTACAGCGGATGAGCGGCAGGAGAGCCTGTCCGAAATGCGGGGCAACGTTCCATATCCGGTACAAGATGCCTCAGACCGAGGGCGTGTGCGACACCTGCGGCAGTGAACTGATTCAGAGAGAAGACGATCATGCTCAGACGGTGCAGAAGAGACTGGATGTCTATCATTCCCAGACACAGCCGCTGATTCAGTATTATCGCGAGCAGGGCGTGCTTCATACCGTAGACGGCACCAGAGAGATGAATACCGTATTCAACGACATCTGCGCTGCTTTGGAAGAATCATAAGGACTTGATATGGCTGTAACGGTTAAGACAAAAAAAGAAATTGAGCTGATGCGGGAATCGAATCATCGTCTTGAGAAAGTATTCGATGAGCTGGAGAAAATGATCAGGCCGGGGATCTCCACCTGGGAGATCGACCAGGCCGCAAGGCAACTGATCAAAAAGCAGGGAGGAATCCCCAATTTCCTGAATTATGAAGGCTTTCCCGCGGCGGTATGCACTTCCGTTAATGAAGAGGTTGTTCATGGGATTCCCAGAAAGGACCGGATTCTGAAGGAAGGGGATATCATTTCTCTGGACTGCGGGCTGATCCTGAATGGGTATCATTCGGATGCCGCAAGGACTTATCCTGTCGGAGAGATTGCGGAATCGGAGAAGAAGCTGATCGAAGTCACGAAAGATGCGTTCTTCGAAGGAATCAAGTACGCCAGAGCAGGCCACCATCTGCATGAGATTGGCAATGCAATCGGTGATTTCTGTGAAAGCCGCGGCTATGGCGTGGTTCGCGACCTTGTGGGTCATGGGATCGGGAGGCAGATGCATGAGGATCCGCAGATTCCGAATTATCGCATGAAATCCCGAGGGCTGCGGCTTGTGGCCGGTATGACGCTGGCGATTGAGCCTATGATCAGTGAAGGAACCTGGGAAGTGGACTGGCTGGATGATAACTGGACGGTTGTCACGAAGGACCGTCTGCCCGCGGCTCATTACGAGAACACGATCCTGATTACCGAAGATGAGCCCGAGATCCTTTCAAAGACACACGACTGATGAGAGAGGAACGTATGAATCAGCTGGCAGTATCCCTTTCGGGACATGATAAAGGCCGTCTGTATGCCATTGTGAGCGAGACAGACGCCATGGTGTTCCTCGCGGACGGAAGATCGAGAAAACTGGATCATCCCAAAAAGAAGAACCTGAAACATATCCGGAAGGTACTCCATCTTCCCGCAGAGATTGTCCTTGCTCTGGAGGCGGTTTCCAGGGACAGTGATCTGGTATCTGTCATGAGGCGGTATCAGACGCTGGAAAAAGAAAAACACAGCATGGAACAGGCCGGAGGCGAAGATTCATTTCCGGAGCTAAAGATCGAACAGAATGAATGAAACGAGGTGAAGAAATGTCCAAGTCAGATGTGATCGAGGTAGAGGGTAAGGTCCTTGAGAAGCTGCCGAATGCGATGTTCCGCGTTGAACTGCAGAACAAGCATGTGGTACTTGCGCATATCAGCGGCAAGCTTCGCATGAACTTTATCCGGATCCTTCCCGGTGATAAGGTGACGATCGAACTGTCCCCGTATGACCTAGACAAGGGTAGGATCATCTGGCGAGATAAATAAAGCGGCGGAATGGAGATGATTATGAGAAGAGCAGTCAGGACGGCCCTGCTCATGGCGGCATTATGCCTCCTGTTTTGCGTGACCGCGTCCGCGGCTGACTATACAAAGCAGGGAACCTATCGCTGGGAGGTCAGGGACGGCCTGTATTACGCGTATGATGCATCGACAGGAGAACTGATCCGGAACAGAAAGGTTGGAAACAGCTTTGTCGATGCGAACGGGACACGTTACCTGAATCAGTTTGTAAAGGGCGTATACTATAACGCAGCCGGACTGGCCAGGAAGAAGTTCAAGGGCGGATGGATCAGCACCGGAGGCAAGGTATACTATTTCCATAATAAGAAAATGCTTACCGGTTATAAAAAGATCGGAAGCAAGTATTATTATTTCAGCACAACCGGTGAAAGGCTCAGCGGTCTTTTCTTCGTGGAAGGAAAATATCTCTATTTCAAAGAAAACGGGGCTCAGTGTACCAGACAGGGCTTTAGGACCATCAGCCAAAAACGGTATTACCTGTCGAAGTCAGGCGTCATTAAGGACGGCTTTTTCAAGGTCGGAAAGGACCAGTATTATCAGACCGCTGTGACGGGGGTTGTGACCGGGGAGCAGGAGATCAACGGCAAAAAATACTTCTTTAAGTCCAATGGTGTCTATGATGAGGAACTGACAAAGCGCATGCGTGAATCGACAGTGCTCGGCAATCCGTCCGATCTATTGTTCTTTACGAAATTTGAGTCCGGGAATGTCGGTTATGCCCAGACGGGCGGTGACGGAGGAAAGGCCTGCGGAAAGTATCAGTTCGATTACCGGTATGCGCTGATCCCGTTCCTGAAGTACTGCTACTCATCGGATCCGGTTTTTTACGCAGGGTTTGAACCTTTCCTTGGAATTGCTCCCGGCAGTAAGTCCCTGATCGGAAACGAGAAGCTGTACAAAGCCTGGAAAGCGTGTTATGACGCTGCCCCGGAGAGTTTCTCCGCCATGCAGGATCAGTATGCGAAGGAAGCGTATTATATCCCGGCCGAAAGGTATCTGGAAGGGAAAGGGATTCATCTGACGGCACGTCCGTATGTGATCCGTGGTGCCGTATTCAGTTATGCGATCCAGGAAGGAAGCATGGTTGCGGCTCAGGCCGTGGCAGCTGCCGGACTCAATGACAGTATGCCGGACAAAGAATTTCTCGAAAAACTGTATGATTATCGTTGGAAGGATCCGAAAGGATGGGATAAGAAGGCGGTATTTCACTATCGATACACCGAGGAAAAGCGGCTGGCTCTGAGCCTTCTGGCAGCAGGTGCAGCCGCGCTCTGACAATGGTGAAGAGCTGATCACAATGTGAGGTGGAAGAAGGGGGAACATCTATGAGACTTGTTACGAGAAGCGATTTTGACGGACTTGTGTGTGCGATGATCCTGAAGGAAATGGGAATGATCGATGAGATCAAGTTTGTTCATCCGAAGGATGTACAGGATGGGAAGGTAGAGCTTACCTCCGAAGACATCACGACAAACCTGCCCTATGATCCCAGAGTCGGCCTGTGCTTTGATCATCATGAGTCTGAGCTTTCCAGAAACAGCGACGCTGTGAAGGATGGAAAGTGGATTATCGAGAAGGACGCAAAGAGCGCGGCGCGCGTCGTTTATAATTATTACAAAAGACCGGATAACCTGCAGAGAATCTCTGATGAGATTATGTGGGCGGTGGACAAGGGAGACTCAGCGGACTTTACGATTGACGAGGTGAAGAATCCGAAGGGCTGGGTCCTGATGAATTTCATTATGGATGCAAGAACCGGCCTTGGCAGATTCCATGATTTCCGGATCTCCAACTACCAGCTGATGATGGAGCTGATCGATTATTGCCTGGATCATCCGATTGAGGACGTACTGGCTCTTCCGGATGTGAAGGAGAGAGTTGACCTGTATTTCGAACAGCAGGAGAAATTCTGGGCGCAGCTGAAGGAAGTATCCCGCCAGGAAGGGCGCTGCGTGATCGTGGATCTGAGAGACCTGGATGTGATCTATACCGGAAACCGTTTCCTGATCTACACCATGTACCCGGACGCTTACTTCTCCATTCATATCGCGTGGGGATTCAGGAAACAGAATACGGCCGTCATGATCGGCAAGTCCATCTTCAAGGACTCTCCGGATGTTGACAAGAACATCGCGGACATCTGCCTGAAGTACGGCGGCGGCGGACACAAAAACGCCGGCACATGCCAGGTGGATAATGACAAGGTTGATGAAGTCCTTCCGGATATTCTTGAGTTCTTCAACAGCTGATTGCCTGTTTTTTGGTAATTATTCAGCACCTCCTGGAATTGCTCATGATCCAGTCAGATAAGCTTGCTTATCTGACGGATCTGAGCGGTTCC
>CACXFW010000336.1 GCA_902767065.1 uncultured Lachnospiraceae bacterium
AACGGACGTCCACTGGACGTCCAGCGCCCCTATCCCTCCACCGCAAGCAAGCTTGCGTGGAGGTCAGGCTTTTGGCGCTGTAATCAAAACATCGTTTCCAGTCCGGCCAGGCCCTGAATCAATAGATCCCTGTCCTGTTCGCGATATCAGCCGATATATCCTGCACGGTCTGTGTCGGCGTATATCCTGCCTGCTGATACAGGTATGTGTGAAGCTGCGATACATTCGAAGCCAGATTCACAGGGACGACGCAGTCGCCCGCATCCACGTTCGCGGCAACCTGGTCAAACGGGAATCCGACCGAATCAAGAAGCGTGCAGTCCGAAACCGACGACGCAAGACTCAGAAGATCCGCGCTCGAAAAGCTCGTCGCGATGTAGGGGAGCATGGCGTCCACAATCTGCGCCATCCTGACCGGTCCCTGGCTCTTCGCCTGTGAAAAGATCTGCGACAGCACCGTTCTCTGGCGCTCGGTTCTCCGAAAGTCCCAGCCTTCAGTATACCGGATCCGGCAGTAAGCAAGTGCCTGAATGCCGTTCAGGTGCTGGTATCCCGCGGACTCGACCGGCGTGATCATCGCGCCTGTCACCTGCGCGTTTTCCGTCTGGTAACCATTGATATAAGGAAGCTCTTCCTCGGTTACCTCCACATCCACCCCGCCGATCAGATCCACCGCCTTCACAACAGCGTTAAAATCGACGGTGATGTAATCATGAAGATCCAGGTCCAGATTCTTGTTCAGCATGTTGACCGAACGGGACGGCCCGCCATAATAATAGCATTCTGTCGCCTTGTGATATTCCCCGTTTGTATTGTCCAGGTAAGTATCCCTGTACACGCTTACCATCCGGATCTCCTTCGTGCTCTTGTTCATGCTGCACAGGATAATCGTATCGGAATGCGCGTCCTTTGTCAGATTCCCTTCCCTGGAATCCACGCCATAGATCACGAATTCCTTATACCCGGAAGGGCTGCTTACCCCGGAATTTGTAAGGATATCAGTCAGGGAGACATGTTTCATCCGGGAGAATCTCCACACGAAGGCAAGCACGGCCGCGGCGATCAGAAGCAGGATCAGCTTCACGATAAACCCTCTTTTCGAGCGCCTTGGCGCCGCTGCGCCTGCTCCAGGGCCGCGGGAAGATCCGGCCGGGCCATGATTGTGGCCGGATCGCTGCCCGTAAGCATATCCGTCCGGATCCGGATTCCATTCCTCCTGATCATAAGGATCCCGGCCGTAATTTCCCGAAGCACCGCTGCGAGGTCCTGGCCCGTAATGACTCTGAGGACTGTCATACGGATCCTGGCCGTAGCCTGTGCCGGAGCCTTCATACGGATCCTGGCCGTACTCTCTCCCGGAGCCTTCATACGGGTCCTGACCGTAGCCTGTGCCGGAATCATCGTAGGGATCCTGTCCGTAATACGCGTCCGTCCTTCCCGGGGAATCTTCCGGATAGTATCCTTCCCCGCGTCCGTAGGACGCCTGCCTGGAATAACTGTCCCGGACCCCGTACCCGTCCGCCATCACATCTCCCGGTATCTCCTCCGGGCCTTTTCTGTCCTCATCATCCAGCCATGGGTCTTCGATTCTGGAATACCTGCTGGATGGATTCTGCTTCTCTCTTATGTGCTTTGCCATATCTTCCTCATCTGTCAGTATGCATTCCGGTTGATAAATCCCTTGAATACCGTCAGGATCAGGATCTTGATATCAAATGCAACCGACCAGTGTTCAATATAATAAATGTCATATTCGATCCTCTTCCGGATCGAGGTATTTCCCCGGTAACCATTGACCTGCGCCCATCCGGTCATCCCCGGCCTGACCTGGTGCTTCACCATATAGCGCGGAATCTCCTCCCGGAACTTCTCCACGTACTGCGGCCGTTCCGGACGCGGCCCGATCAGGCTCATGTCCCCCTTCAGCACATTGAACAGCTGGGGAAGCTCATCGATCGAGGTCTTCCGGATCACCTTGCCGACCTTCGTGACGCGCGGGTCATCCTTCGTGGTCCACCCCTTCTGCTCCTCCTCATCCGTCTGCACCTTCATCGAGCGGAACTTGTACATCCTGAACGGCCGGTTATGAAGTCCGACCCGCTCCTGCCCGAAGATCAAAGGTCCCGGGCTGCTGCGCCTGATCGCGATCACCGTGACCAGCATAACCGGTGAAAACAGGACGATGGCAAGAAACGACCCGATGATGTCCATCAGCCGCTTGACCAGTGCGTTAAAGGTATCCGACAGCGGAACATACCGGATGTTGATAACCGGAAGCCCGAGCAGGTCCTCCGTATACGGACGCGACGGAATGATATCCGTATAGTCCGGAACGAACTGCGTATGCACGCCGCTCTTTTCACAGGAGGCCACGATCTTCTTCAGCTTGCTGTATTCGCTCAGCCCCAGGGTAATGGCAATCTCATCGAGGTCATTTTCCGCCAGGATCCGGTCGATATCATCCGTCGTCCCGATGACCGGGACATTGTGGTAATGGCGTCCGAGATCGGAATTGTCATCCAGAATCCCGTCGATCTGATACCCCCACTGCGGATTGGCGAAGATCCGGTCGATGTACCCGTTTGCAGCGCTGGAATATCCCACCAGGATCATGTGCTTCAGGTTCATCCCCCTTGACCGGATATCCCTCAGGACAATCCGGATGAAGGTGCGCTCGCACAGCGTCAGCACGAAATTGATCATGGTGAACATGAAGATCAGGCCGCGGGAGAAGTTGCTTTCCTTCACCAGGAACAGGACAAAGATAAAGCCCAGAAGCCCGACCATGTTGGCAAGAAACAGGTTGCCGGCCTCCAGCATGCGCCCCGACACCCGTTTCGGCTTGTACAGATGAAACGCGTCATACAGCAGCAGGTATCCGGGCACGACAAACACAAGCGCCAGAAGATACGTCTGCATCGGCAGCTTTCCTGCCTTCGGATCCGCGAGAAACGTAAACTGGATCCACCATGCCAGCAGATAGGAGATCACGATGATCAATGCGTCCAGCACTACGTGAATTCTGTTCAGATGTTTCTGATTGTCCTTGATCACAGTGCGGTCACCTCAGCGGGAAAGAAATTCAAAGATCTGTACGAAGACCCCCCGCCACAGCCAAAGCTGCGCTCTCAGGTCTGTCCCGGCCTGTACGGCCTTCGCGCCTTCCATTGCGGCGGCGCCCCCAAGCCCCTCCAGGATTCCTTCCGCGTATTCCTTCCCAAGTCCCTTTCTCAGGAAATAACCCCATTTCACCGCGCAGCCCGCCGCAAGATACGGAAGGTTGAACACGATCTGCGCGGGCGGCATGTTCTTTTTCACCAGCCACACACTGTTGCGCGCGGCAAGACGCACCTTGAATGCGTTGTGTCTGCTCCCGCTCGTCGCCGACCCCGCGTGGCGCACAATGGCCTGCGGGATATACCAGTTCTCATATCCATGCCTCATAGCGCGGTAGCCGACATCGATATCCTCCAGATACGCAAAATGCCGCTCATCAAACAGCCCGATCCTGGAGAATACGCTTTTCCGGTAGATTGCGGCCGCGGCGCAGCAGGCAAAAACCTTCTCAGGCTCTGTGTAACGTGCTGAGCTTTTTCCCTTTCCTCTCGCGAAAGCCCACCCGAACACATTGTAAAAGTCTCCCGCGTCATCGATCTTTGACGGATCGGACATCTGAAGGAGCTTCGCGCAGCAGGAAAATGCGTCCGGACGCGCCAATATGGCGCCGTGCAGCGCCGATACCATCTCCGGATCGCAGACCACATCATTGTTCAGAAGCAGGACATATTCCGTGCGGCTGAGCCTGATCCCGGCGTTGACAGCCCGGCAGAACCCTGTGTTGTGCCGGTACGCGCGGATCCTGACCTTCGGATAATGCTCCCTCACCCACCCGACGCTCCCGTCCCCGGATCCGTTGTCGATCATCAGGATCTCAAAATCACGGTCCGTCTGCGCCGCAAGGCTTCCAAGGCATCCTTCCAGATAACGCATCCCGTTATAGTTCGGTATGATGATCGTAATACTCTTCATGGCTTCAATGTATAGTCCCAGCGGTCGAGGGAAAGATTCGGATTGTAATACGGATCTCCCTTTTCATAGTAATCCGCCCACCTGTCCTTCATCAGGGCGGCTTCCTGCCGGTATCTGGCTGCCTTGTCCTTCGTATACTCATCCCCGCGGCTTGCGGACTCGTGGTGAATCGCCTCAGCGAAGGGATCGTAGACGACCAGAAGGCCTTCCCTTCCAATCTTCAGGCACAGATCCACGTCATTGAACGCAACCGCAAGCTTCTCGTCGAAGCCGCCCGCCTGTTCAAACGCGCTGCGCTTCACAATCATCAGGGCCGCGGTCACGGCGCTCAGATCCTGCATCAGGCTTGCCTTGTGCAGGTAGCCGGAAAATGTGCCCCTCATCCCTGTAAACAAAGATCCCGCGATCCCGCCGATCCCGACAACGATTCCCGCCGACTGGATCCGGCCGTCCGGAAAGAAGAGCTTCGCTCCCGCTGCGCCCGTACCCGGCCGCTGAACGACCCCGAGAAGCTCCTCCAGCCAGCCCTCCTTCACCTCGACGTCATTGTTCAGAAAGACCAGGTATTCGCCCTTTGCCCTCTTCACGCCAAAGTTGTTGATCGCGGAGAAGTTGAATTCAGGCTCCCCCGGCCCTGCCTTCCAGCGCACCACTGTGACCTTCTCCCGGCGAAGCCTCCGGTACAGGTCCAGAATCTCCTTCGAGGAGGAATTGTTCTCGACCACAATGATTTCCAGATTCTCATACCGGGTATGCGCGCGGATCGCCGCGATGCATCTGCCCAGCATGTCTGGGCTCTCCCGGTTCGCAATGATGACCGAAACCATCGGCCTTTCGGTCACCTGATAACGGATCCGGTAGAATCCATGATCCTTCGTCTGGCTGACCTTACCGCAAAGATTGTTTCTTTCAAGGTGCTCCTTAAGCGCACGCTTCCCGGATTCATAGGCATACCGCTTGCTGTCCGGATTGTCCGCCGTAGACTGTTCATGGGTTCTCCAGTGATAGAGCACCCGCGGAATATGGCCGATCCGGTCCGGAGCGATCCTGTCCGTCAGGCGGAGCACAAACTCGTAGTCCTGCGCGCCGTCAAATCCTTCCCGCAGCGCTCCTGCCTCTTCAATCAGGCTCTTTCTTACCATCAGGAAATGGCAGATATAATTGTTCGACCGAAGCAGATCCGGATTGAAATCGGGCTTAAAATGCGGCTGAAAATGCTCCAGCGTGCCGTCCGGGACATCCCGGATCTTATCCTCGTCCGTATAGATCAGATCGACCCCCTTCGAACGAATCAGCCGCCACGCCTCATACAACGCATCCGGGGCAATCAGGTCATCATGGTCCATAAAACACAGGAAGGTTCCGCGGGATGCGGCGATGGCCGCATTCGTATTGGCTGCGATCCCCCCGTTTTTAGCAAGCGGCACAACCCTCAGGCGGCTGTCGCATTCCGCCATCTCCTGAAGGATCCGGGCCATCTCTTCCTCCCCGGGGCTTGCGTTGGCAATCACAAGCTCAAGATCCCCGAAGGACTGGCCCAGCACACAGTTCATAAGCTCCTTCAGGTACCGTGCAGGAGTTCTCCAGGCCGGGACAATCACGGAAAACAGCGGCGTCTTTCCAGGGTCCGGACAGCCTTCGTATTCCTTCCGGAAGATCTCCCGCTCCCGGGCAAGAAGCTCCTGATCCGCACGGTGAGCCTCGTACCATGGCCCATACGGAACCTCCTCCGGCGCAAGACGCTCACGCACGCGAATCAGGAAGTCCTTCGGTCCGTAATGCCTGAGGTACCGGAAAGCCTTCCTTACATAATACGGTTTCAGTTTCTGAAGCAGTGATCTGCCCATATCAT
>CACXFW010000337.1 GCA_902767065.1 uncultured Lachnospiraceae bacterium
AGAAGAGAAGGCGGAGCAGAAGCCGGAAGCAGTCGAGACAGAAGAGAAGGCGGAGCAGAAGCCGGAAGCAGTCGAGACAGAAGAGAAAGCGGAGCAGAAGCCGGAAGCAGTCGAGACAGAAGAGAAGGTGGAGCAGAAGCCGGAAGCGGTCGAGACAGAAGAGAAGGCAGAAGCGTCTGAGACAGAAGGGAAGGCGGCGGCGCCTGAGACAGAGGCGAACGCGGGGGAATCCGAAAATGAGGAGAAGTCCGCGGCAGAGTCAGAGCCTGCGGGAGAGACAGAGGCAAAGACGAAGGAAATCAAGGCGGAGCCGAAGCTGAAAGAGTCTGAGACAGAAGAGAAGGCGGAGCCGAAGCTGAAAGCTTCCGAGACAGAAGAGAAGACGGAGCCGGAGCTGAAAGAGTCTGAGACAGAAGAGAAGGCGGAGCCGAAGCTGAAAGAGTCTGAGACAGAAGAGAAGGCAGAGCCGGAGCTGAAAGAGTCTGAGACAGAAGAGAAGGCAGAACCGAAGCTGAAAGCTTCCGAGACAGAAGAGAAGGCGGAGCCGGAGCTGAAAGAGTCTGAGGCAGAAGAGAAGGCAGAGCCGGAGCTGAAAGAGTCTGAGACAGAAGAGAAGGCAGAACCGAAGCTGAAAGAGTCTGAGACAGAAGAGAAGGCGGAGCCGGAGCTGAAAGCGGCCAGGACAGAAGAGAAGGCAGAAGAGTCTGAGACAGAGGCGAACGCGGAGGAATCCGGAAAAGAGGAGAAGTCTGCGGCAGAGTCAGAGCCTGCGGAAGAGACAGAGGTAAAGACGAAGGAAGCCAAGGCGGAGTCGAAGCTGAAAGAGGCTGAGACAGAGGAAAAGTCCGGGACGAAGCTGAAAGAGTCTGAGACAGAGGAAAAGTCCGGGACGAAGCCGGAAACATCCGGAACAGAAGCAAAGACCGCAGAGGTAGAAAAGAAAGACAATTCCAGAAAGGAAAAACAGTCAGCGAAAGCCGCGGCCACGGATGATAAAACGACGGAAACAGCCGACGAAAAATCAACGGAAGCTTCCGACAGGAAGGCGGAAAAAGGGAAGTCATCTCATGGGATGCTGACCACCAGTTCCACCGAAAAGACGGTGAATGCGGCAGCGGATACGTCAGATAAGCCGGAGACGGCGGCTCTGGCAGGATTCGGTTCTGAGACAGAAAAGGAAACCGGCTCCGGAACAAAGACCATTACTGTAACAAGCACTGCGCCTGTGAAACGCGTTACGGCTCTTGTCAGCGGAGGATCTTCTTCCGGAAATAACCGGACATCCATCACCAACATGGATACCGGAACAACCATCGGAACCTATCACCATTCCGGGAACAATTTGAATCAGCCTTCCGAAGCTGTTTCCGCACCCGTCGGAACAACCGAATCTACGGGTGATGCGGACAATTCCCAGGGGCTGGTAAGTGTTGGAGGTTCAGAGGAAAGCGGCTGGAGCGATTCCGGGGACAGTGAGATCGAGGTCATCGGGCAGGAGACACCGGAGACCGCGCCAAGCCCTGTCTATCGGACGATCATCAGTGCCTGCAATATCCGAAGCTATCCAGACTACGGCGATAACGTGATCGGCGGTCTGGGCGGTGGAGAATCCGTACTCTTCTACGGAGAGGAGGCAGGCTGGTACAAGATTGAGTATAACGGAATCGTGGGATATATCGGTCCGAGATTCCTGCAGTAAGCTGCAGCCTGCCCTGCTATGCACAGTACAGGCGCCGCACATAAACAATCCCGGAGAAAACGGAATCATACCGTGTTTTCTCCGGGATCGTTGTTTTTCCCTGTCTTTCCGGCTTTTGGGAAACCCTGATTCACTCCGTGTTTCCTCTGTATTTCCTCAGTGTTTCCCCGGTTTGATGAGCTGTGCAGTGCGCTTTTCCGTACCGCGGATAATCCTGATCAGACCTTTATAGTGACGTGAAAACATGATCACCGTAAGGAGCAGGGCCAGAACCGCGGCCTCCCTTGTCAGGAACAGAGTGCAGAATATAAAAAACAGCAGCGGAATCATGACAGCCCCGAGAGGCAGAAAGCCGGTTGCCATAACCACCAGCATTCCTGCGAGATCTGCAAGAACTCCCCAGAGCGGCGAGAAGAGAAAGATTGCCATGCAGGTAACGGCTACCCCCTTTCCGCCGGAAAACTTTCTCCAGAAAGGCCAGTTGTGTCCGAGCACCGCGCCGAATCCCGCCCAGAGGCAGCTGATCCGTCCGAGCGCAGGATATGGATCCGGCAGATGTTTTCCCCCAAACAAAAACAGACACAGGAGGCAGGCAAGGATCGTTTTCAGAAGATCCCCGGCGAGAACGATCAATCCCGCTTTGAGGCCGAACACTTCAGCGACATTTGCCGTTCCGGGATTGCCCGTTCCGAATTCGGACACGCTTTTTTTCGTTTTCAGCCACACCACGAGAACACCTGTCAGAAAGCACCCGAAAAAGTAACCTGTCATCAGAGAGGCGAACCGGGGGATGCTGGAAAGGAACAAAGCATTCATGGCAATAATTTTCCTCTCAGAAAGAGAAGGACAGCGAACAGAGCAGCTGCCGCAATCAGGCAGAGAATGGTTCTTCTGGCCGAGGCGGCGGGCTTTGCCGGGGATTTGTCATCGAGACTGACCTGCCCCAATACCTCGCGTGCCTTTGTGAGATTCTCGGGATCAACCATGATCTCTTCTCCGCAGATATCTCCTCCGATCTTATAGATATCCTTGACTCCGCCGTGCCGGAACGCATCGATGCCATGCTCCTTGAGGGCGGCAATCATCGCTCCGGCAGAATCGCCATCAGGCGCGTAAGCCGCTCTGACATAATGCTTCTTATTGCTGTTGTTTTCATGATCCTCCATAACGAAATGTCCTCAACTGTACAAAGAACCGAAATCCCTGAACGGCCAATAGCAGAAATACGCTTTTCCAAGAATCTTCTTTTTCGGGACATAGGCAAATGATATTGCTTCCTCCACGGTCTTCGCTACCCCCTCGCGTATGGCAATCTCCGGCCAGTAACGGGCGTCAGAGGAGTTGTTCCTGTTATCCCCGAGCATCAGATACTCTCCTTCCGGTACCTTGAAGGTTATCCCATCGTTTCTGACCTTCCAGGTTCCGTTAATGTAGTCTTCCTTTAACTCTTCTCCGTCGATGTAGACAGCTCCGTCACGAATCTCCACCGTCTCTCCCGGAAGCCCGATGACTCTCTTAATATACTTGGTGTTTTCTCCGAGGGCCTCATCGACAGGATATTTGAAGACAACAATATCTCCGCGCTTGGGATCATTGAACCAATAGACGAATCTCAGCCCAAGTACCCGGTCGCCTGTCATGATGGTTTTTTCCATGGAGCCGGAGGGAATGGTTGCATTGATGATAATGAAACTGTCGATAACCAGGGCAAGAACCACGGCGATCACGATCACCTCGACCCAGCCCAGAATCTCTGACTTCAGATTGAATTCCCCCTTTTCCCCGTTTTTGCCCTTCTTGCCGTCTGCGACATCCTTATTGTCTCCGGCATTCTTGCTGTCAATGACATCCTTACTGTCTCCGGCATTCTTGCTGTCTCTGATATTCGTATTGTTAGTGACATTCTTTTTTGCCTGCTTTTTTCCAGACATATTTGTTCCTGCCCTCCTGTCTGAAACCGTACGATTTCTATCTGTATGGCTGCCATGCAGTTGTGATCAGGATTGAGATTCTATGCGATTCATCGCAACACAACCGCACTCCTGCAGGAACAACCGTACAGGTGGAAATTTTTGTTTAACGCATCCCGGGTTTCTGCATCCCGGGAAATTCTGTGAATGGTGACAGTATAACATGCCAGGCACTACAGCCGCAAGAAAGCCTGCCGGGAAAGCGCAGCCAGGGCTTGACCTGCAGCGGCCTGTAACTGACCTGCAGAAGGAAAAATGCGGCGAAAATGAAAATAATAAGGAAATCTTCAGGAAGACGCAATTTTGAATAATCTCTTCTCTCTTGTTTTTTAAGGGGTTAACTGGTAGAATGAACTCCAGGATTGCAGTTATTTATTTGTGATCATTGTTGAGGATGGAGACTCGGACATGTGACGGCAATGTCATCCCCATGCCATATATTACGGAAAGCACTGGCTATAGGAGAAGGGGATTAAGGGGGATATGCTTATGAGAAGAAGTATGAGGATCATTATGGCCGGAACGGCAGCGGCACTCGTTGCGACAGCAGCCGCAGGCTGCGGGCAGGTACGCCCGGAAGGCCAGGGACAGAGCGAAAAAGCGGTTGCTCAGACAGAGGCGGCGCCGGTTGCCGTGACCGAGGTACCGGTTGTGGTTCAGACCGAAACGCCCGGAACTCCGGCTCCTGCGCCTGAAACACAGGCGCCCGAAACTCCGGCTCCTGTACCTGAAACGCAGGCACCCGAGACGCAGGCCCCTGTGCCTGAAACGCAGGCTCCTGTGCCTGAGACGCAGGCCCCTGAGACACAGCCGCCTGCACCTGTATCCCTGAGTGAAGAGGAAGAGATGAGTCAGCTCTATGAATTCGGGGAAGAGGAGGTCGGAACAAAGTTTTCGAATGATGATATTAATGTGAGAACCAGTCCGACGACATCCGACAGCGATAATATTGTATCAAGTCTGGATAAGGGAGAAGAGGTTCTTATCATCGGTGAGACTGCCAACTGGTACGAGATCTATAAGGCTGAGGACACCGTGACGGGGCTGAAAGACCTGAAAGGGTTTGTCATGAAGTTCTTTATCTCCGATACCTATGAGGAAGCCATGGCGGCACAGCCTTCCGAGACGACGGCTCCGGCGGAGGCGGCTCCGGCAGAAGCGGCTCCGGCAGAAGCGGCGCCTGCGGAAGCAGCACCTGCGGAAGCGGCCCCTGCGGAGGCGGCCCCGGTAAGCCAGGCTTCCGGTCCTCAGGTTACGATTACATCCGACGCCAACATCCGTTCGGATGCGGTCGAGAATGGAAATGTTGTTGGCGTGGTGAATGCCGGAACGACTGTTACACAGATCGGATCTGCAGACGGCTGGGTTCAGATTGACTACAACGGCGTCCAGGGCTATGTCAAAGCAAGCATGGTTGCCGGATGATTGATGAAGCTGAGAAAGCGTACCGGAACAGGTGCATTATTGCAATGTACCTGTTTTGATTTTAAGTCGTGTCAGGAAACTGATATTCAGTCAGAACAGATCAGTCGAAGCAAGCCGGCTGGAACCGGAGGGTTCGGAATGAAGAGAAGCAGATGGATCTATAGTGCGCTGATATTTTCAGTCGCAGTATGTATGGCAGGATGCGGACAGAACCGCCAGACTGCTGTAGAGACGACAAAAGAGAGTGAGGCGGCGGATCAGGCCGGGACAGCCCGGCCGGCAGAGCAGGCTGAGACGCAGGCGCAGCCTGAGACTCAGCTTCAGAACGCATCTGCCGTCAAGCCGAAAGAAACAGAAACAGAGCCGGAGAGCGAGACACAGAAGCTGATCACTTCAGTGGAGTATACATCAAAAGATGGTACGGTGAAGATCACGCTTCCGGATAATACCTGGAAGGTGACGCAGGATGCGGATGAGATGCGCGTTTTTTCCTCCGGAAGCGACGCGATGATTAATATCGTTCATGCCAGCACAGAGTCCGCGATGAAGACTTTGTCCATCCAGAAGACAAAGGAAGAACTGGAAGCGGCGCTCACAAAGCAGTATTCCGATGCCAATGCTTATGAGATTCAGAGTTTTGAGGTGAAAAAGGCAGACGATGTAGATATTTATCGTTATGTGGTGAAGTACAATGCCACCGCACGTATGTGGGCTTATTCCGTCACATATGGAATCGTTGCTCCGGATCAGGCCTATGTCATAACGGGAACTGTTACGGAAGACAACAGCGCACTGCTGAAAGCCGTGGAAGATTCCGTTGACAGCTTCACGGTTCTGAAGGATGAGAAGCTTAAGAATGTTACGGCGCTTACAACAGTTGCAGGAACGCCGGATACAGGAGAGACCTCCGCTTCTGCAGCGAATACCGGTTCCACGCAGGAAAACGGTTCGCTTGCATCTTACGGAACAAACTCTACCCTGTATGCTTCTGATACGGTGAATGTAAGATCCGGCCCGGGAACCGACACGGATGTCATCGGAGGCTTCAGTGCAGGCGATCCTGTAACGGTGACCGGAGAGACGAACGGATGGTATCAGATCAGTGCGAACGGACAGACCGGATATATCCGGAAGGATCTTCTGAGTACCACGCAGACGGCGCAGACGGCGCAGACAGATCAGACGAACTCGAACACGAATACGACGGATCAGTCCGGGACCGGTTCTGCAGATGCCGTGGCGCACGGTGAGAGCGCGACAGCGACGAATTATGGCTCTGCGGTGACGATGTACACATCAGACGGTGTAAATGTCAGGACACAGCCGAGTACCGGATCGGATGTCAGCGCGACGCTTGGCGGAGGAACGCCGGTTACGGTCATTGGTGAGACGGATAACTGGTTTGTGGTATCGACCGGCTCCGGAACAGGTTATATTTCGAAATCCCTGCTGAGCAATTCGGCTCCGGCCGGCGGAGGAACGACCTATGATCAGAGCCAGGCTTCCGGAACAGATACCCAGACTTATCAGGAAAACCAGGGCAACAGTGGTTCGTCTGATGGTTCGTCCGGCGGAGGAAACAGCGCATATGTATCCGGCGTAGTGACAAGTGCGACCGGGGACACCATCACGATCAGCGGGGATGATGGCAATACCTATACCGTTAATACCAGCGGTGCGGATATCTCCACATCAGAGGGATTGTATTCAGGCCTGTACGTCAATGTGGGTTATTCGACGAACGGCGACGGATCCCTGAACGCATCCTCGGTGACAGGCTGAGAGATTGTAAATAAACGAAAGGCAGGCATTATATTCGCCTCCTGTATGAATCAGGATTGACTGTGGATGATGAAAAAGCTGCATGAGAGAGATGCAGCTTTTTTTCCAGGCAGGCACTTTCATGCGGTATAGCTGTACAGTCAGGAATTGAGCAGTTTCCCGCATGCAATTGTGCTGTCTCAGGAGCACTGGAGGAGAAACGGAGGGAATAATGAGTAAGTCGATCAGGACACCCGATGCAGATGACTTTTGTGACGCGATCCTTTCGCTTCGGTCGAGAGAGGAATGCTATCGTTTCTTTCAGGATGTCTGCACGGTCAACGAGCTGGCCAGCCTGTCACAGCGGTTCGCGGTAGCCAGGATGCTGACCCGGAAGAAAACATATCTGGAAATCGCGGAAAAAACAGGAGCATCCACCGCTACGATCAGCCGGGTTAACCGGGCGCTGGTCTATGGAAGCGATGGATACTCCATGGTACTGGACAGAATGGGGAACGCGGAAACAGACTGAATCGTTCTATTTCTTTCGTGCCGCATCGTCCTGCTGCGCGTCGTCTTCATGAAAGTATCTGTCGATCAGCTTTTCGATGAGCATCCTGCGGACAAACACATCATAAGAGAGCATGTTAATCATGGCGAGGACGCGGAGGAATTCGCGTTCCCGATCCTGCGCGTCGGAGAAATAGTCCGCAGCGGTATCAACCATGTCATTGACGTCTTCCCGGAAATTCTTTTGCCGGTCACGGTTCATGCGAACAATCTCGGAATACAGGTCATCGATTCCCCTTCCCGAGGAGGCGTGGAAGTACTTCTCTCCGATCGGCTCCAGCACGGCCTGAATATCCTGCAGAGAAAGTGTTCCTTTAAAATAATAGATCAGGACGAGGAGCATGATATGCTCCCGGGTGTATTTTTTCCTTTCCGGGGGCGGAAGCAGTTTGTTCTTCGCGTAGTTGTTGATCATCGTCTTTGTGAGGATCTTATCCTCGTCGTGACGCCGCGCCTGTTTCAGGTGATCATCCATATACGTGGTTACCTGATCCATGTACAGACTGATATCCGGAATCTCTGACGGGTCGATCAGATCCACCTTATCAACTGCATCCAGCAGATAAAACAGCAGTTCCTTACTCTTTTCGCTGCTGCGTCCGGATGAGTCAGAACCATTCGTGTGTTTTTTAGAAGCCATAGAATGTTACCTCCATATATACATTATATAGTTTTAATTACTAGATAGCAAGCATGGGGAGAGAAAACATTGAGGAAGATGGAATTCAAAATGGAGCGTGAGAACCTGGTCAAAAAGGGGGACCGTATCCATGTGACAGAAGGAAAACTGCCCGAGTCGTGGTACTATACGATAGAACCGGCAGTGGCGATGAGCGCGAACTATTCTCTGCGGGAGCGGCTGAAGGTCTTTGACGGAATCGTGGAAGAGATCCGTACAGATGAGAGCGGATTCACGGTTATCGCGTCCTTTGACGAATGA
>CACXFW010000338.1 GCA_902767065.1 uncultured Lachnospiraceae bacterium
CCGTCTGTCAGACATTGGCCTTCTCTCCGTTCATCCGCTCCCTTGCCAGCGATACGATCCTCTTTACAACCATCTCCTTATCCATGTCGGAGGTATCCAGAAGGACCGCATCCTCCGCCTTATGAAGCGGAGAGATCTCACGGTGGATATCCCTGTAATCCCTCTCCTCAATCTCCTTCCGGATCTCTTCGAGAATGCATTCCTGTCCCTTATTCTTCATCTCCAGATACCTTCTCCTGGCACGTTCCGCGACACTCGCGGTAAGAAAGATCTTCAGATCAGCATCAGGGAGAATCATGGTTCCGATATCCCTGCCGTCCATCAGGACATCCTCCTGGCTGGCCAGGGTCCTCTGCAGGTCAAGGAGCCTCTTCCGGACAGCAGGAATCGCGGAGGTCCTGGACGCAGCATCGGAGATCTCCGGGGTCCTTATAAGGTCCGACACATCCTCTCCATTAAGCAGCATATGCTGCACTCCGCCCTCATAGGAAATGCGTACATCGATCTCACCCAGCGCCTTGGCCAGCATCCTTTCATCCTGCGGATCAATCCCCTCTCTCAAAAGATAAAGCGCAATGGTCCGGTACATGGCTCCGGTGTCCACATAGATAAAACCAAGCTCCCTCGCCGCATTTTTCGCCACACTGCTCTTTCCTGCCCCGGCCGGGCCGTCTATTGCGATATTAAAGCTCATGTCGTACCTCTTTCTCTTATGCACCCGCGCCCCTTACACCGGCCGCATATTATCTGTCGGAATACCTGTCAGCCGTGATGTCTCCAGGCGCTTTCCCGCGCTCTCGCCCGCCGCCCATCCGGTCGACCAGGCGATCTGGAGATTGAACCCTCCCGTAAAGCCATCCACGTCCAGAACCTCACCCGTAAAGTACAGCCCTTCCACAAGTTTTGATTCCATCGTTCCCGGATCGATCTGCCTGACATTGATGCCGCCCCGGGTGATGACCGCCTCGCCAAACCCCCTGAGCGAAGTCAGCGTCAGCGCGAACTGCTTTGTTGTCCGGATCAGCCCTTTCCGCAGAAAGACTGTGACATCATGAACCGGAATGTCCGGATCCAGAGCGGATCTTTGAAGAATCACCGGAATCATCTTCGAAGGATACAGCCCCCTCACAGCGTTATGAACCGAACGGTTCCGGTTTGCGTCAAACTCCCTGAGGATTCTCTCTTCCAGTTTTTCTTCGGAAAGCGCCGGTTTCAGGTCGATGCAGGCATTCAGCTCCCCTTTTGCAATCTGATCCTGCAAAAGCGCGCTCGCGCGTAGAATCAGCGGTCCTGTCACGCCGAAATGAGTGAACATCAGCTCCCCCATCTCATGAAACAATCTCCGTTTTCCATTCGTCACGGTAAAGGTCACATTTTTCAAAGACAGGCCCTGCATCCGGATCAGGTCCTCTTCCTTCGTCTGAAAGGGCACGAGGGAAGGCGTCAGCCTGCTCACCTCATGCCCTGCCATCCGTGCGAACCGGTACCCGTCTCCGGTGGACCCGGTGGATGGATAGGACAATCCTCCGGTCGCCACGATCACATAGTCCGCGCAGAGGGTTTTCCCGTCTGACAGGCGGACCCCCCTGATCCTGCCGGGCAGAGGAGGAACGAAATCCTTCCCGCGTGCAGAATCCGCCAGTCTCCCGGGATCGGCAAAAAGCAGATCCTTCACCTCAGTGAGAAACCGGACCTGAACGCCAAGACGCCTCATTTCCCGCTCAAGGCACCTTGTGATATCAGAAGCATGGTCGCTTACGGGAAATGCGCGCGCGCCGCGCTCTTCCTTCGTCCGGACGCCCCGCTCCTCAAACCACTCCCTCACCGCATGCGGATCAAACCCGTAGACTGAAGAATACAGAAAGCTGGCATTACGCGGTACATTCGCGAAGAAATCCTCCGTCTCGCACAGATTCGTGAAATTACATCTCCCTTTTCCGGTTATGTAGATCTTCTTCCCGGCTTTTTCATTTTTCTCCAGAAGAAGGACCGGTACGCCATGGGACGCGGCGGCGCAGGCAGCCATCATGCCGGAAGCGCCTGCCCCGATGATAATCACCCTCTCCTGCTGCTTTCTCATGTCTTTTTCGTATCTCCTGTCTCCTCTAAAAAGACCGCTTATGACTGACAGCTTCCTTATGCTGCCGCTGCAGTGTGACCGGCAACTCCTTACCTGGATGTGCTCACCCACTCTGCGTCCAGAGCTTTCTCGTCTTCCTTCTGCATCTCTTTCTTCATACGCTTCAACGCTTCTTTCTCGGCTGCCTCCCGCGCGCGCCGTCCTTTGCGTTGATTGGTGCCGTTGTAGGAGGTGTCCTTTCCATATCCTGCCTTCGGATCCGCGTCTATGTCCACGCAGCCGGCATAATCAAGCTCAAACCAGAACTCAACGCCATCCTCAGCGTTTCTGACTCCGAATTCCTGATGGAAGGATTCCATGATCGCACGAACAATCGACAGGCCGACGCCGCTCCCTCCGTATTCCCGCGTGCGGGCCTTGTCGACCTTAAAGAATTTTTCCCAGACCTGATCCAGATCCTCCTCCGGAATATGGCTTCCCGTATTGAAGACACTCACCCGCACTTTCCCGGTATTCCCGGTCAGTCCGGCCTTCACAATGATCCTTCTCTCCTTGGTCCCTGTCGCAGATACATCCGCTCCGCCACCGGTTTCGGGTGCGGACGGCAGGTGGGATCCGAAGTGTCCGCTGTCTTCGTCATCTACATGGTTGATCGCGTTGCTCAGATAGTTGGTAAGCACCTCCTCAACCTTGAACTCGTCTCCCCAGACCTCGATCCGCTCAGGTCCGTCATATTCCAGGGAAGCACATTTCTGATCCGCCAGGATCTTCGAGGAATTCACCTTTCCCCTGATCAGCTCCGCCAGATCAAAGCGGACCAGTTCCACCTCATCCTCTCCGAACTCCAGCTGGTTCAGCGTGAGAAGCTTCTGGACAAGGACATTCATTTTGGCCGCCTCATCCACGATCACTTCACAGTAGTAATCCCTGGACTCGGGATCATCCGCCACGCTGTCCTCAAGTCCTTCCGCGTACCCTTGAATCAGCGCAAGCGGCGTTTTCAGCTCATGGGACACATTCGAGAGAAATTCCCTGCGCATATCATCAATCCTGGTCTTCTCATCAAGATTCTTCTTCAGCTCATTGTTCGCGGTTTTCAGCTCCGAGATCGCCTTCTCCAGCGCCTCGCTCATCTGGTTGAAGTTCTCGCCCAGCTGGCCGATTTCATTTTTCCCGCCGCTGGTATACTTCGCGTCAAAATCAAGGTTTGCCATCCTCTCGGACAACGTGGTCAGTTCCTTCAAGGGGCGGGCGATCCGCCTCGACAGCCATCCGACCATCATGATTCCTAAAAGTCCCGTCAGCAGGATGGTATAGAGAATGAACTCATTCGAGATCTTCGCATTCATCCGGATGCTGTCCATCGGAATCCGCATCATAAAATGATATCCGCTCGAAGGAAGGGTTCCCCACATCTCCAGGAAATCCATCTGATACTTCCCGTCAGGCTTCTTCTGAATGATATAGTCCCCGCTTTGCTCTATGATCACGCTCTGTGCCTGATCCAGTCCCATGCTGTACGCATTCAGGCGGGCAGCCATGATATGATCGTCCTCCCGGCTCACCTCGATCACCGTATTAAACTCCGGATCCGAGATGACCAGTGCGATATTACCGGAACGCTCAAGGGTCCGGAATTCATTTTCAAAGTATTCGGTATCCACGCCGGTGGTCGAAGAGACATGCGCGTCAGCCTGATGATATGCCTTCTTCAGGGTAACCTGAAGACGCACTTCATAGAAGCGCGTCAGATAGGCACTGTTCATGCAGAGCATCGCTACCATAATCATCAGGAGCAGTCCGATAAACAATACGGACAGCTCCATCGCGATTGACCGTCTCTTCGAACCAGCCTTGCTATGAATCTTCGAATCCTTTCTGCCTGTCATTTTGTGTCCGCACTCTGCACAGTTTCTTACCCTGCAAACTGAATCCCGTCAAAGATCTCCTCGATATCTTCTCCGCCAATGGTATGGGGGAAACTCTCTCCGGATACCTCCACACGCGCGATCCGGCCATCCTGAAGACTCAGGTCAAACAGCGATTCATTGTCCGTGCGAAGCGCTGTCAGAGCGGTTTTGGCAGGAATCGTCATGCTGCCGGTCTCTTTTCCTTCCCCATCCACTTCCGCGCAGGACAGTTCCTTCTTTGTGGTAAGGATCCTTTCACCCATGATGTGGAAGTACGGTTCATTTGCCTGAGGCATGCCGTCATCTCCAACATGATAGGACCGGCGTCCGGACATTGTGCCGAGCAGCTGGATTCTCGTGGAAAGAAGCAGGTTCTCCGGATCACTCATTGCCGCGGTTGCCGTATAAGAGGCATCTTCGACGAACATCCCGGCTGTCGCAAGGAAGGACGTATCAATCCGTTCCGGCTTCTCCAGGAGACGGCAGATGTCAAACAGCCGGTAGTCATTGTCCGAACTGTACTCAAGATACAGATACTCGCCTCCGTCTTTTCTGAGATAGAACGGAGTGATGGAATAAACGGATTCGCAGTCATTAAGAACCGTTTCCTTCCCGTCCAGCCAGATCGAGATGCTCTCATAGCCGCCGTATTCATCGGCTTCTCCGGATACAGCAAGCTCCCGTCCGCCGACCTTCAGAGATTCTCCCACAGGGAACTCTACGCCAAAGTTCTTCGGAGCATCCGCAGCCGCTCCTCCGATCA
>CACXFW010000339.1 GCA_902767065.1 uncultured Lachnospiraceae bacterium
CCGCGGTTGTCTCCCATCGTTCCGGCGAGTCCGAGGACTCCACGATCGCTGACTTGGTTGTCGCCACCAACGCAGGACAGATCAAGACCGGTTCCCTGAGCCGTACCGATCGTATCGCGAAGTACAACCAGCTCATCCGTATCGAGGAAGAGCTTGGCGAAGTTGCGGAATATCGCGGAAAAGAGAGCTTCTACAACGTAAAGCTCTGATCCGCCGGACGGATCGCTTCTGCCTGAAGTAATCCGGTTTTGTTGATGATTACCCCGGGATCGTTCCAAGTGTGCGGCCCCGGGGTTTTCTGTCAAAACGTCCGTAAGAACGCGGCGTATCCTCCACCTTTCATGAAACAGCCGGTGAAGGCGAAGGGGAGGTGTACGGACCGCAGATTGCGTCAGTGTCAGATGACGTACGAAAAATGAAAAGGAAAAAGACTTAGTCGGTCAGGGAGGATCCCGGATGAAGTACTTATTGAATGCGCAGCAGATGAAGGCATGTGATAAGGCCACAATTGAGGTCTTCGGCATGCCCTCCCTGGTTTTGATGGAGCGTGCGGCACTGGCTGTAAGGGATGTGGTTTTGCTAAGATATCCAAACGCGCGCCGGATCCTTGTCGTGTGCGGAAGCGGAAACAACGGCGGGGACGGATATGCCGCAGCCAGGCTTCTGAATCTGACCGGAAGGACGGCAGAGGTACTGTTTGTCGGAAAGCATGATCACAGAACGGATCAGACTGCCCTGCAGGCTCAGATCTTTCAAAGATATGGCGGCAGGGAGCTTCCGGATGATGTATCCTTTAAGGGATATGATCTGATTCTGGACGCGCTGTTCGGGATCGGGCTGAAAAGGGAGGTGATCGGCCGCTATGCGGATGTGATCGGAGCGATAAACCGGGTGGACACACCGGTTGTAGCGATCGATATCCCATCCGGTGTCAGCGCCGATACCGGACAGATCATGGGATGCGCGGTGCAGGCGGATCTGACGGTGACCATGCAGTACGCGAAACTCGGTCAGATGCTGTATCCGGGCGCATACCTGTGCGGGGAAGTCCTCGTGAAAGATGTCGGGATTACAGATGTTCACGTGAAGTGGGAAAGCGAGCCGGTATACGCAATGGAGGAAACAGACCTGGTGGATCTGCTTCCCGCAAGGCGTCCGGACGCAAACAAGGGAACCTACGGGAAACTCCTGCTGATCGCAGGCGCGAAGGATATGGCAGGAGCCGCATGTCTTGCCGCCAGAGCTGCACTGTCAGGCGGCACAGGGCTGGTAAAGGTCCTCAGTGATGAAGCGAACCGCGTGATTATTCAGTCCTGTGTACCGGAGGCATTGTTCGCCCCATGGCCCATGGACGGAGATGTCACAGACTATCTGGAATGGGCGGACTGCGTGGCAATCGGTCCGGGACTTGGACAGAGTGAACAAAGCGAGGCGATCCTGTCCTGTGTCCTGACTTCCTGGAGGGGGCCGATGGCGGTCGATGCGGATGCCCTGAACCTTATCGCGAAGGATCGTTCCCTTGCCGAAAGCCTTCCGCCAGGCGCCGTGCTCACGCCTCATCCAGGAGAGATGAGCCGCCTGTCCGCCCTGTTTAACGGCATGCCTCTGAGCGTATCTGAGGCAGCCGCATCGCCTGTGGAGTGCGCAGTCCGGTGTTCGAAGTCTCTTGGATGCATCACTGTCATGAAAGGTGCCAGAACGGTTGTGACGGATTCCGAACAGGTCTGGCTGAACCTCTATGGAAATGACGGGATGGCATGCGGAGGATCCGGGGATGTGCTGACCGGAATCATCGGAAGCCTTCTTGCACAGGGATCCGACGCGGCGGACGCGGCGAAAGCCGGCGTGCTGCTCCATGCCCTGGCAGGAGATGAAGCCGCGAAAACCATAGGAAAGCGCGCGATGAAGGCGGGCGACCTGATCGTGTTCCTTTCGGAAGCCATCCGGAAGATACCGGATTAAGTCCCAATTGTGGTTTGTCGTAACATATCGCACCCCGGTCAGACACGTGCTTTCTGGTTCAGAGAACAAGGCCGCTTCCAAGGCGGGCACAGGGTTCCTGAGCGTAGACTTTTGGGGGTCGAAGCGAAGGAACCCTGTGTCTGCCGCAGGAGAGCGGCCAATCGCAGAATACGTACCCTGGTCAGACACGCGGCCTGAGCAAGGCTCCTGAGTGTAGACTTTTGGGGGTCGAAGCGAAGGAGCCTTGCTCAGGCCGTGGGTCTGACCGGACCATGACTTGCAACGTTTTTTGTTTTACGCCATGGGAGAATCGATTATAATGGATGATAGAGGGATGCCTTGCATCCCCGGCAGGTAAGCTGCATCACAGCAGCCTGATGAATAACAGAAGGAGAAAGCCATGACCGTACAGGAAAACTGGGATGAAGTGTTCACAAAACGACTGTCAAGATGCTATGACGAGATGAAGTGGCTCTACGGAGAACTCTATCACGGGGACGAGGATGCATTTGACTATTTCCTCAGGATGCTGTATCGCAACTACTCCGAAAGAAAAGAGGAACTGAGGCGGCTGGATGAATCCAGGGAGGCTCTTCCGGCGTGGTACAAGGACGGCAGCCTGATCGGCATGCTCATGTACACGCAGTGCTTCGCGAAGAACCTGAAGGGAGTGGAGAAGCATCTGGACTATATTCAGGAATGCGGCGTGAACTACCTGCACCTGATGCCTCTTTTACAGAGTCCGGAAGGCCGCAGCGACGGCGGCTATGCCGTCTCGGATTTCAGAAATGTGGATCCGGTGCTCGGCACGATCGATGACCTGGAAAACCTTGCGGATGCCTGCCACGGGAGAGGCATGAGCCTGTGTCTGGACTTTGTGATGAACCATACCAGCGAGGATCATGAGTGGGCCAGGAAGGCGC
>CACXFW010000340.1 GCA_902767065.1 uncultured Lachnospiraceae bacterium
CAGATCAGCTCAAGCTTCGTCCCTTCCTTCCGAAGAACAAGCCAGGAAAAACCGGAGAATTCCACCAGATCTCCAACCTCCGCCTCCGGAAGCGACTGGCTTTCCTCATGTTCTCTCTGCCTGAGGTACTTTTCCTTGTAGTATTCATACTGCTCCCGGCTGTCCAGATAATCGCCAAGCTTATAGAAACGGCTGTAAGCAGACTTGTAGATTCTGCCCAGGCCTTCAAGCTTTGCGGCAAGATACCAGGCATACCCGCTGGTCAACGCGTACACAACCGCCGCGGCCGCCGCAGCCAGCACAATCAGCGCAGCCCATCTGCGGCGCGTGGTCTTTGCGGAATAACGCACGATCTGGGCGTCAGCCTGCGCTTTGAGATCTTCCGCTTCCCGAAGCATCTCTCCCTGGTCTGCATTTTCCTTTAAAGAGGATCTGAGTTCTTCGCACGCAGCTGCCAGCTCGTCAGAAGCCTTCCGGAATTCATGTTCGGTGGAGGCCGTCCGGAGATGATACTTTGCAGCCTGATAGTCAGAAAGAAGGACAGCCTCCCGGGCTTCTTCCAGTCCCCGCCTGCAGATCCCGGCAAGCTCATCCACTCCGGGATAGTCGGGAATCTGGGCAAGCAGATCCAGCGCTTTCGAATAATTGTCTACGCGAAAACGGGGCTGAACGGCGCACGAATCCGACTCGATCAGGGCTTTTACGCGCTTTACGATCGATTCGTCAGATTCGTATACTGCTTCTTTCTGTTTTTTGGACTTCAGGTAATCGCCGAATTTTATCTTTGCCATAGCAGGTTCGGGAATCTCTTACTGTAAATGGTTGTCTGCTACAATATTAACATTTGATTTTACATGAGAAAGGCGATTCCTGCAACCGTGGGGCAGGTTCATTGTGGTTACAGGTTCACTGCCCCGCCACCCGGGCCTTAGGAGCGGTGAACTGTAACTCATTGCGCTCAATCCACACCTGGATGCGATCGGTTGCGTGGCCGTCACAGGCGCCCATGTATCTGGCAAGAAATGCGTCCGTGTCCGCAGACGTATCCGCTTTGGGGTGCTTTATTGCGGCTGCTCTCCCGACCGCCGCGGGAAGGTCTGTCTCCCGGAGAATGATTTCGGCGGGGATCTCTTCGACTGGCATGTAAAAACCGCGCCTTGAACGGTATTCGTCAAGATCCGGCACGAAGAGAATCAACGGTTTCCGGAAGAGGAGGTATTCATAGATCAGAGAGGAATAGTCGGCGATCAGAATGTCGACAACCGGATAAAGTTCCTCTGCAGAAAGGCTGCCGGTTTCTCTTTGGGCCAGGGCGATGCTTCCGCCCTCCATCCTTTTTAATGAAGGCAGCATATGCGGGTGAAGTTTTGCAAGGACAAGAAACTCTTCCCCAAGCGCGTCCTGCAGCCTGTCAAGGTTAAGCGGCGGGATGTCTGCCTCGCCGGCATTTCCGCGGAAAGTAGGAGCCCACAGAACCACCTTCTTCCCTCTGGCCTGAGGATACTGTTCATAAAACTGCGCCCTGCAGCGTTTGTTCCAGCTTTCCCGGAAGTAAAGATCCGTGCGGCTGACACCGACAGGCTGCACACAATGCCCGGGCAGGCGCATGGCACAGGCAAAGGGCCTGACGGCGGCATTGCCCGAAACGGTGACCAGATCCGCGTTGCGGTAAACATTCGCGCCGTGGTAATGCTCAGGGATATCATCCTTCGCGTCATATCCGAATCTCTTGTAACAGCCGCAGGCATGCCACAGCTGGACCACCTTTGTCTCCTTCCTCTTGCGGCAGGAAGCCACGGGCAGGAAGTTGTCGCAGATAATGACGGTTCCGGCAAAGGCATACAGCTTCATGAAGCGGATGGAATGCTTTGCCACCGCCGTGGGAGAGGCCTGGGCATAATCCAGGTAATGCTCCACGATTCTGTAGTTCCCGCTTTTTTTCAGGCTCCGGTACAGAAGCTCCATGGCCGCCGGGCGGCTGTCATGGTGGGCATCCGCGAAAATGACAAGCTTCGGATCTACTGCCCTGCCGCGGTGAATCTGATAGCAAACAGGCAGTACAATGTTCTGCACCGCCTGCTTGATAAACTGCTTCAGTTGAAATCGAATTGTTGTACCCATATCTTCCCAGATCATTTCAGCCAGTTGTCGGGATCCATTTTCAGATACGCCTTGAACAGCTCAAGATCGTCCTTTGTGGTGAGCTTGATGTTTTTGTCCGAGCCGGCCGCGAAGTAGAGACGCTCCCCCAGCTCGACCATCATGGTGTTCGTGTAGGCAGATCCCCTGATGCCGATCCCTTCCTCAAAGGCCCTGTGATAGGCGCGGTCAAGCATCCCGAACCTGTAAGCCTGCGGCGTCTGGACACGGCGCAGGGTTTCCCTGGGAATGTACCGGGTGGTGGAGATCTCATCGTCTACTATGAAGATCTGCTCATTGTACGGCATGCTTGTCACGCCGTTCCCATACTGCTCGCATTTCCGGATCACGTCCGTCAGGACACTGGCATCAACGAGCGGACGGATTCCGTCATGGATGACCACGATATCCTCTTCCCCGCAGATCCCTTCGAGGTGGAAGACGCCGTTCCGAATGGATTCCTGCCCGGTCTCCCCTCCGGAAATGACCCACTTGAGCTTGTCGATTCCGAATTGTTTCGCGTATGCCCGGGCGACGTCATGCCAGCCGTCGATGCAGACCAGTTCGATCGCGTCGATCATAGGGTGCCTCTGGAATCCTTCCAGCGTATAGATCAGAACAGGCTTGTCATACACATTGATGAACTGTTTGGGAATGTCCTGTCCCATCCGGTGGCCGGATCCTCCGGCGATAATCAGTGCTGTGTTCATTCTTACTCTATCTCCGTACTTCTGATTCTGATTCTGTTTCTGTCCGTTCCGCTGCAGGCTGCAAACGATCGTGAACGGCATTCCTGCTCTTGCGAAGGCTGCAAGAGATCGTGAAACGGCATTCCTGTTCTTGCGCAGGCCGCAGACCATCATAAACGGCATTCCTGCTCTTTCCAGAAGAGATCACGTCTCCAAAGCACGCATCACATCGATGGTGTGTGCCAGGGCAGTGCGGATGTCGAACTGCGCTTTCCAGCCGAGCGCCTGAAGCTTCGCACTGTCAAGGCGTGCCTTTGTCGCCCTGGAATAGCCTGCCGCTTCCACTTCATCCGGCAGGTCAAAGACAACCCTGGTCCCCACATAGTCCGCGATGGCCGCAGCCAGGTCACGAAGCGTGATATCACAGCTGACATCCGCAATGTTGTACGCCTCCCCGCAGGTGCCTTTCAGAAGGCAGGTGAGAAAGCCGCTCACGGCGTCGCATACATAGGTGTAGGAATAAAACTGCGTCCCCGCGCTTTTCAGTACGATGTCCTCGCGGTCGACGCCTTTGCGCAGAAACTGCGAGAGCGCTTTCGTGTCGGTCCGGAGCAGGGTCGGGCCGAAGGACCTTGTAAAGCGGGGGATCACCACATCGAGACCCTTCTGCCGGATATACGCCTGGCAGAGCGCCTCGCCTGCGCGCTTGCTCTCCGGATATCCCGCGCGCATCGTGTTGCAGTCAATGTACCCGCAGTATTTCTCATCAAACAGCTCCGTGTCTCCCCTGTTTTCGCCGTAGATCTCATTGGAGGACGCAAAGAGAAATCTCCTGCACCCATGCTCCGCAGCGAAGTTCAGAAGATTGTCAAGACCGAACAGATTGGTGACGATGGTTCCGATCGGATCATTTGCATAGGCAACAGGGTGGGTATTGCTGGCCGCGTGAAAAAGATAATCGATCTCAGGGAAAGCGCCGGGCTCCCCGCATCCTCCTGCTGACAGCACTTCTTCCAGGGCCCCGGTCAGGCTTTCCCTGTCGTTGATGTCGCATCGCACAAAGACAAAGCGCGCATCCTCCCAGTATTCCCGGAATCGCTCCTTCGCCTTTTCCTCATTCCTGCCAAGCGCAAGGATCCGGATGCCGGGAACCGAATGGGCAGCGCAGGATCCTAAAGCCATCAATACATCGATCAGCGTGCTTCCGATCATTCCGGTGGCGCCGGAGATCAGGATGCTTTTTCCGCTCAGCTCCTCCCAGGGAAGGTCCAGGTTCACAACCCTCCCAAGGTCTGACTGATAG